>JBFLYF010000040.1:0-14310 GCA_040756795.1 Pseudomonadota bacterium | reverse complement strand
CGGCTTCTTCCTGCTCGAGAAGCTGCTGCTCTGGCGCCACTCGCACGAGGAGGACGGCGCGCCGCACGCCCACCCGCACGCGCCCGCGCACGGCCGCTCGGGCGTGCTGATCGTGATCGGCGACACGATGCACAACTTCCTCGACGGCGTGCTGATCGCGGCCGCGTTCCTGCAGAGCACGCAGCTCGGCATCGTCACCGCGCTCGCGATCGTCGCGCACGAGATCCCGCAGGAGGTCGGTGACTTCCTGGTGCTGCTGCACTCGGGCTACTCGCGCGCCAGGGCGCTGTGGCTGAACCTGCTGTCCTCCAGCGCGACGCTGGCGGGCGGCGTGCTCGGCTATTTCGCGCTGCCGGTGTTCCTCGGCCTCGAGCCGGTGATGCTCGGCGTGGTCGCGGCGAGCATGATCTACGTCGCGGTCGCCGACCTGATCCCCGCGCTGCACCGCCGCGTCGAGCTGCGCGCCACCATCGCCCAGACGCTGCTCATCGCCGCCGGGATTGCCGCGATCGCGCTCGTGCGCGCGCTGATCGGCGACCCGGACTGAGCATTTCCATTAATAAATTCAAACAACAAGTTACATCGCTGCGGGTGAGTCGCGGGATGAGCGATTGACGGCCCGGTTTGTGCGGCGCAAAATCCGCGCGTGATGCAACCGAGCGAAGGCCGACCCTGCAGCCGCTAGCCGGCATTGCGCCGCAGATTCCGGACGCTGCGGCTTCCTGGATGAGCAGCGTGCTCGGCGATCCGTCGCAGTTCGCCGCGCTGCATTCCGCCTATGCGGCGCAGCAGGCCGAGCTCTGGATGCGGATGCTGAACGGGCGCGAGCCGCGCGCGCCGGCCGAGCCCGGCGACCGGCGCTTCGCCGACCGCGAGTGGCGCGACAATCCCTATTACGCGTATCTCAGGCAATCGTACCTGCTCGCCGCGCGGCACCTCGCCGAGCTCGCCGAGCGCGCGCCGCTCGAGGAGAAGGCGAAGGAGCGGCTGCGCTTCGCGGTGAAGCAATGGTGCGACGCGATGTGCCCGGCGAATTTCGCCGCCACCAACCCGGCGGTGCTGCGCCTGGCGCGCGAGACCTCGGGCGAGAGCCTCACCCAGGGGCTCGCCAACCTGATCGCCGACACGCGCAAGGGACGCATCTCGCAGTCGGACGAGACCGCGTTCGAGCTCGGCGCGAGCGTCGCCTGCACGCCGGGCGACGTGGTCTACGAGAACGAGCTCGTCCAGCTCATCCAGTACGCCGCGGCCACGCCGCGCGTGGGCGCGAGGCCGCTCGTCATGGTGCCGCCCTGCATCAACAAGTTCTACATCCTCGACCTGCAGCCGGCGAACTCCTTCGTGCGCTACGCGGTCGCGCAGGGCCACACGGTCTTCATGGTCTCCTGGCGCAACGTCGGCCCCGGGCAGGGCCACTTCGGCTGGGATGACTATCTTGAGAAAGGAATTTTTTCCGCCTTTGAAGTTGCAGAAGAAATTACTCAAAGTAAGAGCGTAAATGCGCTCGGTTTTTGCATCGGCGGCACGCTGCTCGGCGCGGCACTCGCGGTTCTGGCCCGAAAAAGGCAAGACTGCGTCGCGAGCGCGACCTACCTCACCACGATGCTCGACTTCTCCGAGCCAGGCCAGCTCGGCGTGTTCATCGACGAGCCGAGCATCGCGCGGCGCGAGGCCGAGATCGGCGGCGGCGGCATCTTTCCCGGCGCGGGCCTCGCCAACGTGTTCTCGGCGCTGCGCGCCAACGACCTCGTCTGGCCCTACGTGGTCAACAACTACCTGCTGGGCGGGAAGCCCGCGGCGTTCGACCTGCTGTACTGGAACGCCGACAGCACCAACCTGCCCGGGCCCATGTACTGCTACTACGTTCGCAATACTTACCTCGAGAACAAGCTGTGCGTGCCGGGCGCGCTCAGCAACTGCGGCGCGCCGGTGGACCTGGGCGCGATCGGCAAGCCGAGCTTCGTCTACGCCAGCCGCGAGGACCACATCGTGCCCTGGCGCGCCGCGTACCGCACGCTCGGCGCGCTCGGCGAGGGCGCCGAGACGCTGTTCACGCTCGGCGCCGCCGGCCACATCGCGGGCGTGATCAACCCGCCCGCGGCCGGGCGCCGCAGCTACTGGGCGGGCGAGCGCCACCCGCGGCAGCCGGAGGAGTGGCTCGCCGCGGCCGGGGAGCATGCGGGGAGCTGGTGGCCGCGCTGGTCGGCGTGGCTCGAGCCATTCAAGGGCGGCAGCCGCGAGGCGCCGGCGAAAACCGGCAGCGCGCGGTACCCGGCGATCGAGCCTGCGCCGGGCCGCTACGTCCGGCAGAAAGCCAGTCAGGCGAACTAGGAGAGCGTCATGGAAGAGATCGTCATCGTAGGCGCGGCGCGGACCGCGATCGGCAAGTTCGGCGGCTCGCTCGCCAGCGTGCCGGCAGCGAACCTGGGCGCGCACGTCATCCGGCAGGTGCTCGAGCGCGCCGGCGTGAAGCCCGAGCAGGTGTCCGAGGTCATCATGGGGCAGGTGCTCACCTCCGCCTGCGGCATGAACCCGGCGCGGCAGGCGGCGATCGGCGCGGGCCTGCCCGACATGATCCCGGCCATGACCGTCAACAAGGTCTGCGGCTCGGGGCTGAAGGCGGCCATGCTCGGCGCGCAGTCGATCGCCAACGGCGACGCCGACATCGTGGTCGCGGGCGGGCAGGAGTCGATGAGCCAGTCGCCGCACGCGCTCAAGGGCTCGCGCGACGGCCTGCGCATGGGCGACGCGAAGATGGTCGACACCATGATCTTCGACGGGCTGTGGGACATCTTCAACCAGTACCACATGGGCGTCACGGCGGAGAACGTCGCCAGGGAATACGCGGTGACGCGCGAGGAGCAGGACGCGTTCGCGGTGGAGAGCCAGCACAAGGCGGAGGCCGCGCAGAAGGCGGGCAGGTTCAACGACGAGATCGTTCCCTACGAGGTGCCATCGCGCAAAGGGCCGGTGACGTTCGCGGCCGACGAGTACCCGCGCCACGGCGCGACGCTCGAGGCGATGAAGGGCCTGAAGCCCGCGTTCGACAAGAACGGCACCGTGACCGCCGGCAACGCCTCCGGGATCAATGATGGGGCGGCCGCGGTTGTTTTATGCAGTTTGAGAAAATCCAAGGAACTCGGACTAAAGCCTCTCGCGAGAATCAAGGCCTTTGCTTCAGCCGGAGTCGACCCCAAATACATGGGCATGGGCCCGGTGCCGGCCTCCAAGCGCTGCCTCGCGCGCGCCGGCTGGGAGCCGAAGGACCTCGACCTGATGGAGATCAACGAGGCGTTCGCCGCGCAGGCGATCGCGGTCAACCGCCAGATGGGCTGGGACACCTCGAAGGTGAACGTCAACGGCGGCGCGATCGCGCTCGGCCATCCGATCGGCGCCTCCGGCTGCCGCATCCTCGTGACGCTGCTGCACGAGATGCACAAGCGCGGCGCGAAGAAGGGCCTCGCGTCGCTGTGCATCGGCGGCGGCATGGGCGTCGCTCTGGCCGTGGAACGGTAAAAGGGGAGATCAAATGCGCGTCATGGAGAAGGTAAAAGAACAAGAGCAAGCCGAAGGCGTGCAACCTGCGCCGCGGCGCGTGGTGTTCGTCACCGGCGGCATGGGCGGCATCGGCAGCGCGATCTGCCGGCGCCTCGCGCTCGCCGGGCACACCATCGTCGCCGGCTGCCTGCCGGGCTACGAGAAGAAGGACGAGTGGCTGGGCGCGATGCGCGCCAGGGGCTGGCGCGTGCACGCCGCCGAGGGCGACGTCGCGGACTACGAGTCCTGCGCCAGCATGTTCTACAACATCCGCTCGGTGGTGGGCGGGGTCGACATCCTGGTGAACAACGCCGGCATCACGCGCGACTCGATCTTCAAGCGCATGACCGAGCGCGACTGGAACGTGGTGATCAACACCAACCTCAACAGCGTGTTCAACGTCACGCGCCAGGTGATCGACGGCATGGTCGAGCGCGGCTGGGGCCGCATCGTCAACATCTCGTCGGTCAACGCCATCAAGGGCCAGTTCGGGCAGACCAACTATTCGGCGGCGAAGGCCGGCATGGCGGGGTTTTCCAAGGCGCTGGCGCAGGAAGTGGTGAAAAAAGGCGTCACGGTCAACACGGTCTCGCCCGGCTACGTCGAAACCGACATGGTGATGGCGATCCGCCCCGAGATCCGCGAGCAGATCGTCGCCTCGATCCCCATGGGGCGCCTCGCCCGGCCCGAGGAGATCGCTGCGGTGGTCGCGTTCCTCGCCTCGGAGGAGGCGGGCTACATCACCGGCGCCAACATCTCGGTGAACGGCGGCATGCACATGATGTAGTAGACTGGGATCGGAGGAGGAGGAGCGCGCAATGGCTCAGAAGCGAATCGCCGTCGTCACCGGAGGCATGGGCGGCCTGGGCGAGTCGATCTCGACCAAGATGGCGGATGCCAGCTACCGGGTGGTGGTGACCTACTCGCCGTCGAACACCAAGTGGAAGTCGTGGCTGGACGAGATGCGCGGCCGCGGCTACGACTTCGCGGCCTACCCGGTGGACGTGGTTTCCTACGAGGACTGCGCGGCCAAGTGCGACCAGATCCAGCGCGAGTGCGGCGACATCGACATCCTGGTGAACAACGCCGGCATCACGCGCGACATGACCTTCAAGAAGATGAGCAAGGCCGACTGGGACGCGGTGATGCGCACCAACCTGGATTCGTGCTTCAACATGACCAAGCAGGTGATGGACGGCATGGTCGACCGCGGCTGGGGGCGCGTGATCAACGTCTCCTCGGTGAACGGGCAGAAGGGCGCGTTCGGCCAGACCAACTACTCGGCGGCCAAGGCGGGCATCCACGGCTTCACCAAGGCGCTCGCGCTGGAAGTCGCCAAGAAAGGCGTCACGATCAACACCATCTCGCCGGGCTACATCGGCACCAAGATGGTGACCGCCATCCCCAAGGAGATCCTCGATTCCAAGATCCTGCCGCAGATCCCGATCGGGCGGCTGGGCAAGCCCGAGGAGATCGCCGGGCTGATCATCTATCTGTGCTCGGAGGAGGCCGCGTTCGTCACCGGGGCGAACATCTCGATCAACGGCGGCCAGCACATGTATTGAGGAGTAGACTCATGTCCGCCATGCCAGAAGAGAAGGACAAGCCCGAGCACCACGTCCGGCTGATCAAGAAGTACCCCAACCGGCGGCTGTACGACACCAAGACCTCGAGCTACATCACGCTCGCCGACGTCAAGCAGATGGTGCTGAAGAGCGAGGAGTTCCAGGTGCTCGACGCCAAGACCGGCGAGGACCTGTCGCGCCAGATCCTGCTGCAGATCATCCTCGAGGAGGAGTCCGGCGGCATGCCGATGTTCTCCTCGGACCTGCTGTCGCAGATGATCCGCTCCTACGGCAGCGCCATGCAGGGCTTCATGGGCTCGTACCTGTCGAAGAACATCGAGGCCTTCCAGCAGATGCAGAAGGCGCTGCAGGACCAGTCGCAGCGGATCTACGGCGACAACTCGCGCGCCTCGCAGGAGCTGTGGGCGCAGTTCATGAACCTGCAGGGCCCGGCGATGCAGAGCCTGATGCAGGCCTACATGGAGCAGAGCCAGAAGGTGTTCGCGCAGTTCCAGGACCAGCTGCAGAGCCAGGCGCGCAACATGTTCTCCGGCTTCCAGTTCCCCGGCTTCCCCGCCCAGTCCAAGGGCGACAAGAGCGAGCCCGAGAAGAAGTAGCGTTTGAAGGTCTCGAAGGTCGGTTTCGTTTCCCTGGGCTGTCCGAAGGCGCTGGTCGATTCCGAGCGCATCCTCACCCGGCTGCGCGCCGAGGGCTACGCCACCTCGCCCGACTACGCCGGCGCCGACCTCGTCATCGTCAACACCTGCGGCTTCATCGACGCGGCCGTAGAGGAATCTCTGGCTGCGATCGGGGAGGCTGTAGCTGAGAATGGGAAGGTTCTAGTTACCGGATGCCTGGGGGTCAAAAAGGCTCTTATAGAAGAAAAACACCCCTCGGTTCTGGCAATCACCGGCCCGCACGACACACCGGCGGTCATGGAGGCGGTGCATGCGCACCTGCCGAGGCCGCACGATCCATTCCTGGATTTGATTCCCAAGATTGGAGTAAAACTAACCCCCCGCCACTATGCCTATCTGAAGATCGCCGAGGGCTGCAACCACCGCTGCACGTTCTGCGTCATTCCGTCGATGCGGGGGGATCTGGTCTCGCGCCCGATCGGCGAGGTGATGCGCGAGGCGGAGAATCTCGTCAACGCGGGCGTGAAGGAGCTGCTCGTCATCGCGCAGGATACGAGCGCCTACGGGGTGGATTTGAAATATCGAACCGGGTTTTGGTCCGGCCGTCCGCTGAAAACCCGCTTCAAATCTCTTTGCGATGCCCTGGGTTCCCTGGGCGTGTGGGTCCGGCTGCATTACGTCTACCCGTACCCGCACGTGGACGAGGTGATCCCGCTGATGGCCGAGGGAAAGATCCTTCCCTACCTCGACGTGCCGTTCCAGCACGCGAGCCCGCGGATTCTCAAGCTGATGAAGCGCCCCGCGAGCGCGGAAAAAGTCCTGGATCGATTGAAGCAATGGAGAAAGGCCTGCCCGGACCTCACGGTGCGCAGCACCTTCATCGTCGGCTTTCCGGGCGAGACCGAGGCCGAGTTCGGGGAGCTGCTGGATTTTCTGAAGGAGGCCAGCCTGGACCGCGTGGGCTGCTTCGAGTACTCGCCGGTCGACGGCGCCGCGGCGAACGCCTTGCCCGATCGCGTGCCTGACGCGGTCAAGGCGTCCAGGAAGAAGAAATTGATGAAGCTCCAGGAAAGCATCAGCGCCGGCCGGCTGAAGGCGAAGGCCGGCAAGACCGTGAAAGTCCTGGTGGATGGACCGGGCATCGGCCGTTCCAGCGCCGACGCGCCCGAAATCGACGGTTTGGTCTATTTTGAGGAGTCATCCCCTGCGAAGCAGGGGGATTTCATCGGCGTTCGTATCGAACGTTCCGATGCGCACGACCTTTTCGGGAGAATCACATGAGCACGCGGGAAGCGGTGGTGGTGGGCGGGGCGAGAACGGCGATCGGCGACTACGGCGGCGCGCTCAAGGACACGCCCCCGACGAAGCTGGGCGCGATCGCGATCAGGGAAGCGCTCGCGCGCGCCGGGGTCGATCCCGCCGCGGTAGGCCACGTCGTCATGGGCAGCGTGATCCACGGCGAGGCGCGCGACATGTACCTCTCGCGCGTCGCCGCGATCGAGGCGGGGCTGCCGGTCGGCACGCCCTGCCTCACGGTGAACCGCCTGTGCGGCTCCGGGCTGCAGGCGATCGTCTCGGCGGCGCAGCACCTGCTGCTCGGCGACACCGAGGTCGTCGTCGGCGGCGGCGCCGAGAGCATGAGCCGCGCGGCCTATTTCCTGCCCGCGGGCCGCTGGGGCCAGAGGATGGGCGACGGCGCGGTGCTCGATGCGATGACCGGCGCGCTGCACGACCCGTTCGGCCACGGCCACATGGGGATCACCGCGGAGAACATCGCCGCCAAGTACGGCCTGACGCGCGAGCAGCAGGACGCCTTCGCGCTCGAGTCGCACAGGCGCGCCGCGAACGCTCTGGACAAGGGTTTCTTCAAGGACCAGATCGTTCCCGTGGAAATAAAATCCAGAAAAGGAGCCGAATCCTTTACGCGCGACGAGCACGTGCGCAAGGACGCCAAGCTCGAGGACATGCAGAAGCTCAAGGCCGTGTTCAAGAAGGACGGCACGGTGACGGCCGGCAACGCTTCGGGCCTCAACGACGCGGGGGCGGCAATTGTTCTGTGCAGTTCCGAGTTCTCCAAGAAGCAGAATCTGAAGCCCATGGCCCGACTCGTCGCTTACGCGCACGCCGGCGTAGAGCCGCAGCTCATGGGCCTCGGGCCGATCCCCGCGGTGAAGAAGGTGTTCGAGAAGGCGGGCCTGAAGCCCTCCGACATGGACGTGATCGAGTCGAACGAGGCCTTCGCCGCGCAGGCGATGGCGGTGACGAAGGACCTGGGGCTCGACCCCGCGAAGGTCAACCCGAACGGCGGCGCGGTCGCGCTCGGCCACCCGATCGGCGCCACCGGCGCGCTGCTGACGGTGAAGGCGCTCTACGAGCTCGAGCGCACGCAGAAGCGCTACGCGCTCGTGACGATGTGCATCGGCGGCGGGCAGGGCATCGCCGCGATCTTCGAGCGGCTGTAGCGGCATGTCTTTGCGCCCCGGGTCGCCTTGAGCTGGGGAACGCGCGCCCTGATCACCCGGGAGCTGCGCCGGGTGGGGGAGCGCGCGGGCGAGCCGTTCGGCGTGCGCTTCGGCGACGGCTCGCAGCCGCCCGGCCCGGCGGGCGCGGTGCGGCTCGTATTCCGCAACCCGCGCGCCGCGTGGCGCACCGTGCTCTTCGGCCATATCGGGCTGCTCGACTCCTACTTCTGCGGCGACCTGGACGTCGAAGGCGACTTCGCGCGCGCGGTGGCGATCGGCATGCGCGGCGAGCTCGACGGCGCGAATCCCCTGGTGCGCATCCGCAACGCCTGGCACGAGCTGCGCCATTCGAACCACGGCTGGGCGCAGGCGAAGCGCAACGCGCGCTTCCACTACGGCCTGGGCGCGGCGTTCTACCGCCTGTGGCTCGACGATCCGCTCATGATGTACACCTGCGCCTACTGGCGCGAGGGCACGGGGAGCCTCGAGGAGGCGCAGGCGAACAAGATCGACCACGTCTGCCGCAAGCTGCGGCTCGCGCCGGGCGAGGAGGTGGTCGACATCGGCTGCGGCTTCGGCGGCTTCCTGTGGCGCGCGCACGAGAAGTTCGGCGTGCGCGTCACCGGCATCAACACCACCACCGAGCAGGTCGAGACGGTGCGCGAGGAGATCGCGCGGCGCGGGCTGGGCGGCGCGCTGCAGGTGATCGAGACGGACTTCCGCGACGCGCGGCGCGAGTACGACAAGGTGGTGTCGATCGGCGTGCGCGAGCACGCCGGGCGCGACCAGCTCGCCGAGGTGGTGCGCGCGCACGCCGCGTTCCTCAAGCCCGGCGGCCTCGGCATGCTGCACTTCATCGGCCACTTCGGGCATTACGAGACCGAGTACTTCATCCGCAAGCACGTCTTCCCGGGCGGCTGGATCCCGGCGCTCGCCGACGTGATCGCGGAGATGGAGCGCGCGGGCCTGGAGGTGCTCGACATCGAGAACCTGCGCCGCCACTACGCGCTCACGCTGGATGCGTGGGCCGGGCGCTTCGAGCGCAACTGGGAGGCGATCCGCGCGCTCGACCCGGCGCGCTTCGACGAGCGCTTCCGGCGCGTCTGGCGCGCCTACCTCGTGGGCTGCGCGGAGATGTTCCGCTCGCCGCGCGGCCACACGCACCTTTTCCAGATCGTGTTCTCGAAAGGCAACGTGGCCGAGGGCGCCTATCCCATGAGCCGCGAGTTCCTCTACCGTTGAGCCACGCCGCGAAATGCGAGGCGCTCGCGCGCGAGCTGCGCGCGCAGGGCGCGCCCGTGCGCCTCGCGAAGGACACCTCGAACCTCTTTCGCGACCGCGCGGGCGGCGGGCGGCGGCGCCTCGACGTGCGCGCGTTCCGGGACGTGCTCGCGGTGGACGCGCGCGCCGGCCGCTTCGACGCGGAGGGCATGGTTTCCTACGAAGCGCTCGCGGACGCCTGCCTCGCGCAAGGAGCGATGCCCGCGGTGGTGCCGCAGCTGAAGACGATCACGATCGGCGGCGCGGTGGCCGGCGTGGGCATCGAGGCCTCCGCGCACCGCCACGGCCTGGTGCACGAGACGGTGGAGGAGCTGGAAGTGCTCACCGCCGAGGGCGAGATCCTGCTCTGCCGTGCCGACAACGCGCACGCGGATCTGTTCCACGGCTTTCCGAACTCCTACGGCACGCTCGGCTACGCGCTGCGCGTAGCGGCGAAGGCAGTACCAGTGCAGCCCTACGTGCGCATCGAGCATCTGCCTTTTTCCGACCCGGCCGCGTTCTTCGCCGAGATCGGCCGGCGCATGAGCGCGGGCGAGGCCGATTTCATCGACGCCACGCTCTTCTCGCCGGAGCGGCTCTATCTCACGCTCGGGCGCTTCGCCGCGAGCGCCCCGTACACGAGCGACTACACCTGGCAGCGCATCTACTACCGCTCGATCGCCGAGCGGCGCGAGGACTGGCTCAGCGTGCGCGACTTCCTCTGGCGCTGGGACACCGACTGGTTCTGGTGCTCGAAGAACCTGTACGCGCAGAACCCGCTCGTGCGCCGCCTCTACGGGCGGGAGCGGCTCGGCTCGAAGACCTATGCGCGCCTCATGCGCTGGAACAGCCGCGTGGGCCTGACGCGCGCGCTCGACCGCCTGCGCGGGCTGCACTCCGAGTCGGTGATCCAGGACGTCGACATCCCGCTCGCGCGCGCCGCGGAGTTCCTCGCCTTCTACGCGCGCGAGATCGGCATCTGGCCGCTCTGGATCTGCCCGATCGGCCCGCGCGCGGGCGCAGCGCGCTTCGCGCTCTATCCGCTGCGCGAACAGCCCTATCTCAACTTCGGCTTCTGGGACGTCATCCGCACGCGCGAAGCGCGCGAGCCCGGCCACTTCAACCGCAGGCTCGAAGCCGAAGTCGCCGCGCTCGGCGGCATCAAGTCGCTCTACTCGGACAGCTACTACAGCCGCGGGGAGTTCGACCGACTCTACGGCGGCGAAACCTACCGCAAGCTCAAGGCAAAATACGACCCGCGCGGCGTCTTTCCCGATCTGTACGAGAAGTGCGTGCTGCGCGGCTAGGGGCTTGGGAAGGCCCCGCTTCAAAGCCTGCCGTTGTGTACGATCGTTTACAAAATGCAAGCGGCTACGCTGATGCGGACCGGCGCCACAAAACCGTCGATCTTCTCCGCTCATCGCGGTTCGACAGGTCGGCCGAAAGAAACCGGACTAAGATAGCCAGCGGAACTTCTTATGATTGAACGTTAGGGCCTAGAGGCACGCGGCAAGATTCTAGGGCAGACTGATGACCGAAGAAAAGAAGAAGGAATCACCAATTGATTCTGCACAGCTCGAGCACTTGGCGAAGTTGGCGGATGATCGCTGGCGTGAATACGAGAACAAGTCCCGAGCCGAGTGGAAGCTTAGCTACTCTGTTTGGGCCACCCTTCTTGCTGCGACCGCAGCCCTACTCACGAAGACACAAGACATCTTGGAGTGTCGGTCGACCCTTCTAGCCGCGGCCATCGCGTTTGCGGTGGCTGCATTTGCTATTCATTGGTGGTTCCTTGACTGGGTTCATGGAAAGCTCGGCTGCCTTCGGAAAGAAATGAACAAAATCGTAGAGAAGCGCCGAGCGCTACTAAAGCTTGAGGGTATCGCCCAAGCAGATGCCGAATCCGGACGCCAATCGATGCGTGTTCAACTGTTCATCACGGTACTACTTGGTGCGCTGCTTGTGGGGGTCGCATATGTCGTACCAACATGAATGTCGTATTGCTCGCGTTCTAGGCTGCGGCTCTAACACTAGGTGGAACGGACGGGCCGCAATCTCCGCGCTACTTTACGGCCCTCTCGCAATGGCCCGCCGTTCACCACGATGTTATGTGGTATTCACTGACGACTCGCAGTTGTGGCAGCATAGCAGGCAGATGGAGGCATAGCGCATGTCCACAGCGAAGGAAGAACTGACCCGCCTCATCCAGGGCCAACCTGACGACAGTTCGCGCGAAGAACTCGTGCGCGAGCTTGCCTTTCACGTAATGGTCGAACGCGGACTCGCCGACTCGGATGCAAAACGCACGATCTCGAACGAAGAAATGGATCGGCGCATTCGGTCATGGCAGAAATAACGTGGACCGAAGAAGCCCAACGCTGGGTCAAAGACATATTTGAGTACATCGCAGCGGACAATCCAGAGGCCGCGGCGCGAACCGCTCAAGGCATCTATGATCGAGCGCAGGTGCTCACGCGGTTTCGGGAGATCGGTTATCGCTACACCGCCTCATCTCGTAACGTCCGCATTCTTTTGTACGGGCACTACCGCATCGCCTACCTCGTGAAGGACGACGAGAACATCGACATTCTCGGCGTCTTCCACGGCGCACTGGATATCACGAGATACCAGCTCTAAATGCCACATAACAACGCAACCCACCCAGACGCCAAGCTTCCCCGATTTAGTTGACACTTCGGCCTAATGGCTGGAGGTGTGTTGTGGCAAGAGCGGGTCAGGCAGCCTCGGGCGTTTATTCCCGATCGGGAATAAAACGGCTCCGGCAATGGGCCTCAAGGTCGTGACTGGGAGATCCGAGCTGCGTGAGCTGATCCGGGTTGCCGCGGCCGTTGCGATCTCGATCGTCTGCGTGCATGCGGCATCGCAGGTTGCGCCGGGCCGCGATGGCGATGCGGTGGCGTTTCGCGCCCAGGGGAAGGCGATCGCCTTGACTACGGAGGAACGCTCGGCGATCGCGGCGAGAATCGGCGAGCTGATGGTCGGCTGCGGGATGAATTCGATCTCGTCGCCGCAGATCTTCGCCGGCCGCGCGCTCGGGAAGGAATGGCAGCAGGCGCGCGCCGGCTCGCATCTGCATGTGCGCTTCGAGAAAGCGCTCCGGTCGCGGCGCGGGTCGTTGCGTATTTCCGAAGTCCTGATCGGGTTCGACGACCCGGGATTCATCGGCCCGGAACTGACGCGCCACGGCGGTGAGATCGTGGGGCACGTGAAGTGCGACGGCCACCGCTCGCTCGCGCTCATGTGCGCCACCGCGCTGCAGCGCCATCTGCTGCCGGGGCAGCTGAGGAGCTGCGCGGCCTACGACCGCATCGGCGAGGCGCGCAAGGCCCCGTAGCCGGCTAGGACTCTACGGCGACGCCCTTCCAGAACGCGACGTAGCCCGCGATGTGCTCGGCCGCCTGCTTGGGGGCGGGGTAGTACCAGGCGGCGTCCTTGTTGGTCTCGCCCTCGACCACGACGTCGTAGTAGCTCGCGTCGCCCTTCCAGTGGCAGACGCTGTGGGTCTGCGACTCGCGCAGGTAGGTGTGGTCGACCTTGTCGGGCGGGAAGTAGACGTTGCCCTCCACGAGCTCGACCTCTTCGTCCTCGGCCTCCGCCAACAGCGCGCCGTTCCAGATGGCCCTGGGCATGCGGGGATTCTAGAATAGGCCGGCTGCAAAGGAGAAAGACGGATGAAAAGACGTGATGTTCTGCGCATCGCGGGTCTTGGCGTCCTGGCGCTGGGCGCGCGCGGCGCGCCGGGGGCGGACAAGCCGTTGAAGGTCGGCGTCGTAGGCTCGGGCAGGATCGGCGGCACGCTCGGCACGATCTGGCACAAGGCGGGGCACGAGGTGATGTTCTCCTCGCTCGACATCGAGCACGACCGCAGGCTCGCGGCGCAGCTCGGCGGCAAGGCGCGCGCCGGCACGCCGAAAGAGGCGGTCGCGTTCGGCGAGATCGTGCTGATGGCGGTTCCCTACGGCGCGCTGCCGCAGCTCGGGCGCGACCTCGCGGCCGAGCTGAAGGGCAAGCCCGTGCTCGATGCCTGCAACCCGTTCCCCTCGCGCGACGGCGAGATCGCGACCTGGGCGC
Organism: Pseudomonadota bacterium; assembly: GCA_040756795.1. Lineage (GTDB taxonomy): Bacteria > Pseudomonadota > Gammaproteobacteria > Burkholderiales > SG8-39 > RBG-16-66-20. The sequence continues at coordinate 756 of JBFLYF010000040.1, read as the reverse complement.
GCGAGAAGGGCGCGGGCCTCGCCTCGGCGGAGCTGCTGCGCGGCGCGCGCATCGTGCGCGCCTTCAACGCCATCGGCTACGCGCGGCTTCCGGCGCTCGCCGAGCGGAAGGGCCCGGCCACCGGCATGCCGATGGCGGGCGAGGACGCCGCGGCGATCGCGCTCGCCTCGCGCCTGATCCGCGACGCCGGGTTGGAGCCCGTGCTGGTGGGGCCGCTCGCCATGGGACGGCACCTCATCCCCGGCACGCAGCTCGCGGGCGAGCATTCGCCCGAGGAGATCCGCAGGATCGCGGCCACGCTCAAGTAGTGGGTTTTCTGACCGCGAGGCGCTGCCGCGCGGCGATGAACAGCCCCGAGGCGACGATCACCGCCATGCCGGCGAGCGCGCCGCCGTCGGGGAAATTGCCGAAGACGAGGAAGCCGAGCAGCATCGCCCAGACGAGCGCGCTGTAGGCGTAGGGCGCGAGCACGATCGCCGGCGCGTGGTCGTAGGCGCGGATGAGGAAGTAGTGCCCGAGCGAGGCGAGCACGCCGATCACGCCGAGCAGCAGCCAGTGCCAGGCCGAGGCGGGCGCCTTCCAGGCGAAGGGCAGCACCGCCGAGAGCAGCACCGCGCCGACGATCGCGCCCCAGACGAGCGAGGTCATCGGGTGCTCCAGGCCCGCGACCTTGCGCGTCAGGATCTGGTAGAGCGCATTCAGCAGCGCCATCCCCATCGGCAGCAGCGCCCAGGCGGTGAAGAGCGCCGACCCCGG
>JBFLYF010000004.1:0-28908 GCA_040756795.1 Pseudomonadota bacterium | reverse complement strand
CTCGCCGCGATCGAGGCAGGAGCGGATGCCGTGGATGGCGCGCTCGATGCGATGAGCGGCCTCACCTCGCAGCCCAATCTCGGCGCCATCGCAGCGGCGCTCGCCGGCGGGGAGCGCGATCCCGGCCTCAGCCTGGAGGCGTTGCGCGCGCTGTCGCGCTACTGGGAAGGCGTGCGCCGCACCTACGCGCCGTTCGAATCCGATCTGCGCGCCGGCACGAGCGGCGTCTATCGGCACGAAATGCCCGGGGGGCAGTACACCAACCTTCGCGAGCAGGCGCGCGCGCTGGGCCTCGAGCAGCGCTGGCCGCAGGTCGAGCAGGCGTACGCGGACGCCAATCTGCTGTTCGGCGACATCATCAAGGTCACGCCGACCTCGAAAGTGGTGGGCGACATGGCGCTTTACATGGTGGCGCACGGATTGAGCGCCGAGGACGTGCGCGCGAGGGACATCGCCTTCCCCGACTCGGTGGTGGCGATGTTCCGCGGCGAGCTCGGCTTTCCGCCCGAGGGCTTTCCGGCCGCGCTCTCGCGCAAGGTGCTGAAGGGGGCCGCGCCGCTCCAGGGCCGCGCGGGCGCGCTGCTGCCGCCGGTGGACCTCGAGGCGAAGCGCGCCGAGGCGCAGGCGGCGGTCGGCCGCAAGCTCGACGACCGGGACCTCGCCTCGTACCTCATGTACCCGAAGGTTTTCGCCGAGTTCGCCGCGCACCGCGCGGCGTTCGAGGACGTGAGCGTGATTCCGACGCCGGTCTTTTTCGCGGGCCTGAAGGACGGCGAGGAAGTGGCGGTGGAAATCGAGCGCGGCAAGACCCTGATCATCCGGCTGCTGGGCCGCTCGGAGCCGGACGAGGAGGGCCTGTGCAAGCTGTTTTTCGAGCTGAACGGCCAGCCGCGCGTGATCCGCGTCGCCAAGGCCGGGCTCGCGAGCGCGGCGAAGCACCCGAAGATCGACGCGCGCAATCCCCTGCACATCGGCGCGCCGATGCCCGGCACCGTGGTGACGCTGGCCGTGGCGCCGGGCCAGCGCGTGGCAAAGGGCGACCCGCTCGTGACGCTCGAGGCCATGAAGATGGAGACCACGCTGTGCGCCGAGCGCGACGCCTCGGTGCGCCGGGTGCACGTCAAGCCGGGCAGCGCGGTGGCGGCGAAGGACCTGCTGATCGAACTGGAGTGACGCCGCGCGCGAGCCGGGGCGCGCGAGTCAAGTCCCTTGCCGTGCCGGCGCGCAGCGCGCGGACAGGTCCGCGCGCTGGAGGGCGTTCACCCGCGAGGGACCGAAGGCCTCCTTCACGTGGTCCCACCAGCAGCGCAGGTAGGAGCGCCTGCCCGCGACGTCGAAGGCCTCGGGCGCGAGGCGCTTCAGGCGCGGCAGGCGGCTCCAGGCGACGTCCGGGAAGGTGTGGTGCTCGTGGTGGTAGCCGGTGTTGAACAGGATCGCGTTGCCCCACCAGTAGGTCGAGCGGGTGGGGATCTGCTCGTCATCGCCCGGATGCTCGGCGAGCGACTGGCCGAGGTTGGTGACCCCGGCCTTGCCGAGGAAGAGCGACAGCGACCAGACCTGGTAGAGCCAGCCCAGGAACCCGAAGGCGAAGAAAAGGAACACGTTCACCGCGAGCGACACGGCGATGAACAGGCACCGCTCGGATGCGGGCGCGCGGCTGGAGCCGATGTCGCGCGAGCGGTCCGTCACCGCGCGGCCGCTCGCGCGGCGGTAGAAGGGAAGGAAGATCCGGTCCGCGGCGAGGAAGCCGAAGGGCAGCATGTGCACGAGGAGCTCGGCCGCGGTGAGCAGGCGCTGCGCGCGCGGGTGCCGCGCGCGGAACGCGCGCCGCGCCGCGAAGCGGCAGGCATCCTCGTGCTCGTAGTCGCGCTCGTAGTTCCCGAGGTAGGGGTGGTGCGTGCTCACGTGCTCGTGCTGGTAGGTGAGCTGGCGCGCGAACGAGGTGGTGATCGTCTCGAGCAGCAGGTCGAAGGCGAGCTTCGCGCGCGAGTCGCGGAACACCAGCCGGTGGGCGGTCTCGTGCACGAGCGCGCCGGCGGAATGGATCACCACCTGGCCGAAGAAGAAGGCGGCGAGAAAGACGACCAGCACGCTGGTCTGCGAGACCGCCCACAGCGCCGTCCAGTGCACCCCGAGGATGAGGAGCGCCGCGAGCGCGCCGCGCGGGTCGGGGCCGGCGAGCGCCGCGGCCTCCGGGTGTGCCGCGAGGACCTGGCGGCGGATCTCGATATGGCGGCGCGCCTGCGGCGACATGCCTCCGATTATGGCCCCGAACCGCTTTGCCACACCATTCGCATCAGGTCTTCTTCCCGTAGCCGCCGCCGCCCGGCATCTCGGCGACGAGCCGGTCGCCCGCCGGCACGACGTAGGTTTCCTTGCCGGGGAGCACTTTGCCGCTCGCGAGCGCTACGCGCCCGACGCGGCCGTCGGCGCCGCCCGCGCGGCCGCGCGCCGGGTGGTGGCGCCGGTCGAAGGTGGCGCAGGCGATCGTGAAAGGCTCGCCCTCGGTGCTCTCCAGCTCGAGCGCCACGCCCATGCCGCCGCGCTGCCGTCCCTCGCCGCCCGAGCCCTCGGCGAGCTCGCGGCGGCGGAAGAGCAGCGGCGCTTGCGCCTCGGTGACCTCCACCGGGATCGCCCCCACGCCGCTCGGAAACGCGGTGGTCGAGAGCCCGTCCTTCGCGGGGCGCGCGCCCATGCCGCCGATGCCGATCGAGATGGCGTTGAAGCGCGTCGCGCTCGCGCTCGCTCCGTCGACCTGCGGCCCGCCGGCGAGGCCGAGGATCCAGATCGTTCCCGCGCCCTCGGCCGGGACGCGCCCGCCGAGCGGCTCCTCGAAGCAGTTGAACACCAGCTCGGGCAGCGACTGGCCGATGAGGTGGCGCGCCGTGACCGCGCGCGGGCGCAGCGCGTGCACGATCGAGTCCTCGGGCGCCGAGACCGTCACCACCTCGAGCGACCCGGCGTTGTTCGGGACGTTCGGCGCGACGATGCACTTCACGCCGAACGTGGTATAGGCGTCGGTGTAGCACTTGGGCGAGTTGATGCCGTAGCGCGAGGCGGGGGACGTGCCGGCGTAGTCCACGTGGATGCCCTTGCCGCTCACCGTGAGCGCGGCCTTGAGGTCGATCGGCTGCTCGTAGCCGTCCAGGCGCATCGCCGCGCGCCAGGTGCCGCGCGGCAGCTCGCGGATCGCGGCGAGCATCGCGGCGCGCGAGGTGGAGACGATGTATTCGCCCAGCGAATCGAGCTCGGCGAGGCCGAACTCCTCGAGCATCGCCGCGAGGCGGCGCGTCGCCACGTCGTTGCAGGAAACCAGGCCCATCAGGTCGCCGCGCACCTGCTCGGGCTCGCGCGAGTTGCCGGCGAGCATCGCGAGCAGCGTCCGGTTAGGGCGGCCTTGCTCGAACAGCTTCAGGTGCGGCACGTAGAGGCCTTCCTCGAAGATCGAAGTCGCCTCCGCAACGAAGCCGCGGCCGCCCACGTCGATCACGTGGCAGGTCGAGGCGAAGAAGCCGATGAGCTTGCGCCTCAGGAATGCGGGCGTCACGGTGACGAAATCGAACAGGTGCCCCGTGCCGAGCCAGGGGTCGTTGGTGACGAGGACGTCGCCGGGCTTGAGGGAGCTTGCCGGGAAGCGCTCGAGGAAATGCGCCACCGCGGTCGCCATGGTGTTGACGTGGCCGGGCGTGCCGGTGACGGCCTGCGCGAGCATGCGTCCCCGCGTGTCGTACACGCCCGCCGAGAGGTCGCCCGCCTCGCGCGTGATCGCGCCGAACGCGGTCTTGAGAAGCACGTTCGCCTGCTCTTCCACCACCGCGATCAGGCGGTTCCAGAGGATCTGGCGAACGAGTTGTTGCTTCATGGCTATGGATTCAATTTTTCCAGAAAGAGATGCCCTGCGGCAGTGGCGCGACATCGCCAGCCGCGCGGCACGAGCGTCGTGGTCTGCGGCTCGATGACGAGCGCCGGCCCCTCCAGGCGCGCCCCGGGCGCGAGCCGCGCGCGCTCGAAGGCCGCGCAGGGGCGCGACTTGCCGCTTTCCGGGTCGAACACGATTCGGTTGCCGTTGGCTTTTGCTTTGGAAGCTTTTTTAGCCAGAGACGTCTTGACTCCCTTGGCGGTAACAGTCGAAACGCCGACCGACCAGGTCAGGAATTCCACAGGCACGTCGGCGACGCGCACGCCGAACTGCGCCTCGTAGCGCTTCTCGTAGAGCGCGCGCAGCGCTGTTGCGTCGCCGGCCCGCAGCGCGCGCGCGGGCAGGGGGATCGAGAGCTCGTGCCCCTGGCCGAGGTAGCGCATTTCCACCGAGCGATGCGTGCGGAGCTTCGCGCCGAGCGCGCCGACCGAGACGATGCCGTGCGCCTCGGTTTGCATTTTTTCGAGAAGCTTGTTCACAAGAGAAAAATCAAAAGCGTTCTCCAACAAAGTCAGACTCCTGACCACTTCGAACGCGACCGGTGCGCGCAGGAAGCCTACCGCCGAGCCCACGCTCGCGTCCACCGGCACGAGCACGCGGCGCATGCCGAGCTTCGCCGCGAGCCGCGCCGCGTGCAGGGGAGCGGCGCCGCCGAAGGCGATCATGGCGCAGCGCTCGGCGACCTTGCCGCGCTCGATCGCGTGCACGCGCGCCGCGCTCGCCATGTTCTCCTCGACGATCTCGCCGATGCCCGCCGCCGCCCAGCGCTCATCGAGCCCCAGAGGGCTGCCGATGCGCTTCAGTATCGTTTCCTTTGCTCCAAGAACATCCAATTGAAGCGTACCGCCCGCGAATGTCCCGGGATCGATGCGTCCCAGCACGACGTCGGCGTCGGTCACGGTGGGCTCGGTGCCGCCGCGGCCGTAGCAGGCGGGGCCGGGCTCGGCGCCGGCGCTCGCCGGGCCGACCTGGATGCGCCGCATGGCATCGAGGCGCGCGATCGAGCCGCCGCCCGCGCCGATCTCGACCATCTCGGTCACCGGGATGCGCACCGGCAGTCCGCTGCCCTTCAGGTTGCGCCAGATGCGCGCCACCTCGAACCTGCGCGACTGCTCCGGGTGCCCGGCGCCGATGTAGCAGATCTTGGCGGTGGTGCCGCCCATGTCGAAGGAGAGCACCTCCGCGAGGCCGTTCTCGCGCGCCAGGCCCGCTGCGAGGATCGCGCCGCCCGCCGGGCCGGACTCGATGAGGCGCACCGGGAAGCGGCGCGCGGTCTGGAGCGTGGTGAGGCCGCCGCCGGAGGTCATGAGGTACACGGGGCACGCGAAGCCGCGGCGCGCGAGCTCGGCCGCGAGCCGCTCGAGGTAGCTCGCCATCAGCGGCTGCACGTAGGCGTTGGCGCAGGCGGTGGAGAAGCGCTCGTACTCGCGGATCTCGGGGCAGACCGCGGAGGAAAGCGTGATCGAGACGCCGGGCAGCGCCGCCGCGATCAGCTCGCCGGCACGTTTTTCGTGCGCGTCGTTGGCGTAGGAATGGAGAAAGCCGATTGCCACGGACTGGACGCGCTCTTGCTTCAGGTTCGCAGTCAATTTCAAGAAATCTTTTTCAAGTAAAGGCGTACGAACCTCACCCTTCGCAGTCATCCGCTCCTCGACTGTGAATCTCAACTCCCTCGGCACCAGCGGCGCCGGCAGCTCCAGGTCGAGGTCGTAGTGCTCGTAGCGCTTCTCGTAGCCCATCTCGAGCACGTCGCGAAAGCCTGCGGTGGTGACGAGCGCCGTGCGCGCGCCCTTCCTCTCGATCAGCGCGTTGGTGGCGAGCGTGGTGCCGTGGATCAGCACGCCCACGTCGGCGGGGGCGAGCCGCGCCTCGGCGAGCACGCGGGCGATGCCTTCCAGCATGCCTTCTTCGGGCGCGCGCGGCGTGGAAAGGACCTTCGCCGACCAGCGCCGGCCGGCGCGCTCCAGCACCACGTCGGTGAACGTGCCGCCGATGTCGGCGGCGAGGCGGGCGGATGCCTTAGTCGCGATAGTCGGGCTCGCGCCGGTCGAGCAGGCGCTTCAACGCCGCGAAGTGGTGCTCCCAGTGCGGCTTGCCGCCGTACTGCGGCCCGCCGATCGTCTTCATGGTCTTGTCGACCACGTCCTGCGGCAGCGGCTTGAGGCGCTGGCCAGTCCACATCGCGTAGAGCTGCACCTGCGCCACGCGCTCCATGTAGTAGAGCCGGTCGTAGGCCTCGGCGACCGATTCGCCCACGGTGAGCACGCCGTGGTTCGCCATGATCATCACGCTCCTGTCGCCGAGCACGCGCGCCAGGCGCTCGCCCTCTCCCATGTCGAACGCGGGGCCGGTGTAGGTGTCGTCGTAGGCCACGTCCTTCATCAGCCCGCACTCGGTCTGGCCGATCGGCAGGATGCGCGGGTCCTCGAGGCGCGACAGCGCCGAGGTGAACGGCATGTGCGTGTGCATGACGCACACCGCCGAGGGGATCAGGCGGTGGATCGGGGCGTGGATGCAGATCGCCGAGAGCTCGGCCTCGCCCTCGCCCGAGAGCACCTTGCCCTCGTAGGAGACCTCGAGGAAGCAGCTCGCGGTGATCTCCGACCAGTGCAGGCCGAACGGGATCTGCAGGTAGCGGTCGCGCTTGCCCGGCACCGCGCAGGTGAGGTGGTTGAAGATGCCCTCGCTGAAGCCGTGCAGGTGGGCGAGCCGGTGCGCGGCGGCGAGATCGACGCGCATGCGCCGCTCGGCGCTGTCGGCGCGGATTTGCTTGGCAGGCTTGGAGGTGACGACTCTCATGGTTCCCTCATTCTATCGCTTATATTCTAGGGAACATGAGCCGCCGCGCCTACCGCATCCTCCCCACTGAAAGCACGACCTTCCACCCGCGCCTGCTCGGCACGCGCGGCGCGGTGGCCTCCAACAGCAACCTCTCGGCGAGCGCCGGGGCCGACATCCTCAGGGCGGGCGGCAACGCGATCGACGCCGCGGTGGCGGCGAGCTTCGTGGAGGGCCTCGTCAACCCGCAGATGCACACGCTCGGCGGCGAGTGCCCGATGCTCGTGCGCCTCGCGGGCGAGCGGCGCGTGATCGCGGTCAACGGCAACATGGCGGCGCCCGGACGTGCCACGGCCGACGCGTACCGCGCGCGAGGGCTGCAGGATGTTCCTGATTCCGGAGTTCTCGCCGCGGGCGTGCCGGCGGCGTTCGGCGCGCTCGTCACCGTGCTCGAGCGCTGGGGAACGCTGCCGCTGAAGGAAGTGCTCGCGCCCGGGCTCGCGCTGGCGAAGGAGGGCTTCCCGGTATCCGAGGGCTTGCGCAACCAGCACAAGTTCGGGATCGCGGCGATGCAGGCGCGCTTCGCGAAGGAGTGGCCGGGCAGCGCCAGGCTCTACCTGCCGGGCGGGCGCGTGCCGGAGGTGGGCGAGCGCATGCGCAATGATGCTTTTGCCAGGACTTTGGATTACCTGGGGAATTCCAAAGACCCCCTTTCCACTTTCTACCGGGGCGACATCGCCGCGGAGATCGTCAAGTTCTCGAAAGCGCGCGACGGCCTGCTCGAGCGCGAGGACTTCGCCGCGTTCGAGACGCGCATCGAAGATCCCGCGTCGCTGAAGCTCGGCGACACCGAGCTCTTCAAGACCGGCTTCTGGTCGCAGGGACCGGCGGAGCTGCAGACGCTTGCGCTCATGCGGCAGTTCGACCTGAAGAGAATCGGCTTCGGCACCGCGGACTACTGCCACCTGCTGATCGAGGCGATGAAGCTCGCGTACGCGGACCGGGAGCAGTATTACGGGGATACGAAGGTTCCCGGGGATGTTTTGCTTTCAGAGTCCTACACGAGGGAAAGAGCGAAGCTGATCGATATGAGCCGTTCCAGCCTCGAGCTTCGCCCGGGAGATGCCTGGAAGAACAAGGCTCTCCTATCAAAAGAAAAACAGTTCGTCCCGAAAGACTGGGGCGCGGGCACGGTGCACGTGGACGCGGTGGACGCGAAGGGCAACATGGCTTCCTTCACCCCGAGCGGCGCGTGGATCTCGTCCTCCGAGGTGATCGACGCGCTCGGCTTTCCGCTCTCGACGCGCATGATGACCTTCTACCTCGCGCCCGCGCACCATCCGAACGTGATCGCGCCGGGCAAGCGCCCGCGCACCACACTCACGCCCTCGATGGCGTTCAGGAACGGCAAGCCCTGGATGGCCTTCGGCACCATGGGCGGCGACAACCAGGGCCAGTGGCTGCTGCAGTTCTTCCTCTGCCGCGCCGCCTTCGGCATGCAGATCCCGCAGGCGATCGAGGCGCCCCGGCTCTCGAGCGAGCACACGCCGGGCTTCTTCGCGCCGCACGCCTCCGAGCCCAACCGCGTGCGCATCGAGCCGCGCTTCGGTGAGAAGGTGCTGGACGAATTGCGCCGCCGCGGCCACGATCTCGACGTCGCGCCCGACTGGAGCGAGGGCTTCGTCTCCTGCGCGTCCTTCGACGAGGACACCGGCCTCATCGAGGCGGGCTGCGACCCGCGCGGCGCGAAGTCGGAGTGTTTCCCCTCTTTTGCTTACTGCTACTAAGAGGAGCAGAGCCGTGGCAGCCATACTTGGAACCGGCCCGCACCGCTACCGCGTGGTGCAGGACTGGGCGAAGCTCCCCGAGGGCTGGGAGTTCAAGGACGTCGCCGCGGTCGCGGTAGACTCGAAGGACCGCGTGTACGTCTTCAACCGCGGCGAGCACCCGGTGATGGTGTTCGACCGCGCGGGCAAGTTCCTCAGCTCCTGGGGCGAGGGGCGCTTTCCGCGCGCGCACGGCATCCATATCGACGCCGAGGACAACCTCTACCTCACCGACGACGGCGGGCATTTCGTGAGGAAATGCAGCGCCGACGGCAAGCTGCTCCTCGAGCTCGGCGTGCCCGGCAAGCCCGCGCCCTACATGAGCGGCAGGCCGTTTCACCGCTGCACGCACACCGCGCTGTCGCCGAAGGGCGAGATCTATGTGAGCGACGGCTACGGCAACGCGAAGATCCACAAGTACTCGCCCGGGGGCAAGCTCATCAAGTCCTGGGGCGAGCCCGGCACCGACCCGGGGCAGTTCAACATCCCGCACAACATCGCCACCGACGCCGAGGGGTGGGTTTACGTCGCCGACCGCGAGAACCACCGCGTTCAGGTGTTCGACGGCAACGGCAGGTTCGAGGCGCAGTGGATGAACCTGCACCGGCCCTGCGCGCTGTACTGCTTCGCGGGCAGGCGGCCGCGCTTCCTCGTGGGCGAGCTCGGCTCCGGCATGCCGATCAACCGCGCGCATCCCAACATCGGGCCGCGCCTGTCCTTCGTGGATGCGAAAGGCAGGACCCTCGCGCGCCTGGGCGGCAAGGACGGGCCGGGGCTGGAGACGGGCAAGTTCGTGGCGCCGCACGGCCTCGCGGTCGACTCGCGCGGCGACATCTACGTCGGCGAGGTGAGCTACACCGAGTTCCCGCGCCTTTTCCCCGAGCGCATGCCGATCCCCTTCCGCACGCGCTCGCTGCAGAAGCTCGAGAAGCTCGCCTAGCGCGCCTTCAGCGGCGGCGCGCCGATCCCCAGCCCACCGCGCGCTCCTTGTCGTAGCGCTTGCGCGCGAGCGCCGCGCCCGCGGCGAGCGCCTTGAGCTTCGCCACGGCAATCTCGCGGTCCATCGGCGCCATGCCGCAGTTGGTGCAGGGGAAGAGCTTCTTCTTCGGCACGTACTTGAGCGCGCGCCCGATCGTGTCGGCGACCTCCTTGGGGGTCTCGACCTTGTCGGAGGCGACGTCGATCACCCCGACCAGCACGTCCTTGCCGTTCAGCAGCTTCAGCAGCTTGATCGGCACCCTGGAGTGGATGCACTCGAGCGACACCTGCTTGATGCGGCTCCTGGCGAGCGCCGGGAAAATCTCCTCGTACTGGCGCCACTCCGAGCCGAGCGTCTGCTTCCACTCGACGTTCGCCTTGATGCCGTAGCCGTAGCAGATGTGCACCACGGTCGTGCACTTGAGGCCCTTGATCGCCGCGTGCAGCGCCTCGATCCCCCACTTCTTCACGTCGTCCATGTAGACGTTGAAAGCCGGTTCGTCGAACTGGATCACGTCCACGCCGTCGCGCTCCAATGCGCGCGCCTCCTGGTTCAGCAGCTCGGCGAACGCCATCGCCATCCTCACCTTGTCGCCGTAATGCCGGTCGGCGATCGTGTCCACGATCGTCATCGGGCCGGGGAGGGTGATCTTGATCTTGCCGTGCCAATGCTCCCTCAGCAGCCGCGCGTCCAGCTGGTGCACGCGGCCCTTCAGCCTCAACGGCGCCACCACCACCGGCACCATGGCGTCGTAGCGGTTGTCGCGGATCCCCATCTTCACCTTGTGCTCGAAGTCGATGCCCTCGACGAACTCGAGGAAACCGTGCACGAAATGCTGGCGCGACTGCTCGCCGTCGGTGACGATGTCGATGCCCGCGTCCTCCTGCTCCTTCAACCACAAGAGCGTCGCGTCGCGCTTCGCCCGCTCCAGCTCCGCGCCGCTCGCGCGCCACTGCGGCCAGAGCTTGTTGGTCTCGGCGAGCCAGCCCGGCTTCGGCAGGCTCCCCGCGATCGTGGTCTCGAACATGTCTCCTCCGGTCAGATGCTGGTTGCGCGCAAGTGTACGCGTGGGCACCGGCCCAATCCCCGCGAAATCGAAGAGAACTGATATTTCTCACATTTTTGCCGGCCGTGCCATGATAGCCGGCGGGGCTTCTTATGATTGAGCGTTCGCTGGCATGAGCGAGGTCAGACGCAGACGGTTTCTTGCCGCGGCAGGTTGGCTGCTCATCGCGCCTTTGGTTCATGCGCAGCAGCCGGGAAGGAAGTTCCGGCTCGGATTCCTGCTTCCCGTTGCGTCACCAATCTTCTTCGACCCCTTTACCGCAGCTATGCGTCAGCACGGCTGGACTGAGGGCCGGGACTTCGTTCTTGAAACTAGAGTCACGCCAGGTTACGAGCGCTCCGCGGAACTTGCCAGGGAATTGGTCGCTCTCAAAGTCGACCTCATCGTCTCGCTCGGGACGGTCAATGCGATGGCCGCCAGAGATGCCACGCGCACGATTCCCATTGTCATGTTCGCCAGCGGCTACCCAGTCGAGGTGGGGCTCGTGGAGAGCTACCGTCGCCCCGGAACAAACGTAACGGGCTTAAGCTCCTACGCGGGTGGTGAAGTCTGGGGCAAGTACCTGGAGCTGCTGGGCGAGGTGCGCCCCCGCCTCAGGGAGTTGGCGGTTTTCTGGGACTACGCGCCGCCGGTCTGGTCGGCGAAGGAGATAGACCACCTTGTCGTAGAGCTTCGCAAGGCAGCGCGTCACATGGGGATCAACCTTCATCTGTCTATGGTGCGCAGCGAGAAGGAGCTCGTCGATGCGATCGCTGCCGCAACTAGGGCATCGGTGGAGGCCCTTCTTGTTACGTCAGGCGGAGGTGTTCATAACCAACCGGCTCCAGGTGCGCGTATAGCGAACTTCATTCTTGAGCGGCGCTTGCCAGCGGTGACCGACTTTGCTGGCACCGCATTCGCTGCAATGCGGTGCGTGCTTGCATACGCAGTCCCGATTCCGGAACTCGCGCAGCGCGCGGCGAGTTTCGTCAATCGGATCCTGCGTGGAGCGAGGCCTGGTGAGCTTCCGATTGAATTTCCGACGCGGTTCGAGCTGGTGGTAAATATCAAGGTTGCTCGCCAGATTGACCTGAAGATTCCGCAGTCAATTATGCTGCGCGCAGACCGCGTAATCGAGTGACCGATGCGTTTGCGGACTGACGTGGGGTGCAAATTGTTGTGCCACCGAACAGCGGCTCGCAGCGCGACGCGCCGCGAGCGGCGCGCGTCTGAAGCCGGACGTTAAACGGCAACACAAGCGCCACAGGCGATGAAAAACACGACGGTCCGTGAGCGCGGTGCGTCAGCGGAGCAGGAAGCCTCGAGCGTTTATTCCCGATCGGGAATAAAGCGGCGCCGGGGAGCCTCGGAAGTAGTCTCTACAGGTGGCCTGCCAAGCCGATGACCCTCGTGGCGATTCTTACGGTGCGGAGAGAGGCGATCGACAAGTTTCGCGCGTTCGAGGCGCACGCGGCCGAAGTGATGAAGCGGCATGGGGGCCGGATCGAGAGGACAATCGTCGTGGACCCGGATGATTCGCCGGGGCTGATGAGGGAGATTCACGTGGTGACGTTTCCGAGCGAGGAAACGTTCGCCGCGTATCGAAAGGACGCGCGCCTCGCGGAGCTCGCGCACTTGCGCGACCAGTCGGTTGTCCATACGGAGCTTTTCGTGGGGCAGGATGGCCCAAGCTATGCTGCCGGCTAGCGGCGCGTTTACACCTAGGGTGATCGAGGAGCCATGACGTACGACTTGCGCGACAAGACCGCCGTGGTGACCGGCGCGAGCCGCGGCATCGGCGAGGCGATCGCCCGGACGCTCGCGGCCGACGGCGCGCGCGTCGCCCTGGTCGCCCGCTCGGCCGACCGGCTGAAGGCGTTGGCGGCGAGCCTGCCTCACGCGGCGGTCGCGATCGAAGCGGACCTGGCCTCCGCCGAGGGCTGGAAGGCTGCGGCGACGGCGGCGCTCGAGGTGCTCGGCGAAATCGACATCCTGGTCAACAACGCCGGAGTGATCCACACCGAGCCGCTGGGCAAGCTCACGCCCGAGGGCATCGACGACACGCTGAACGTCAATGTGCGCAACCTCATCCTCTTGACCGACGCGTTGTCCGCGTCGCTCATCCGGCGGCGCGGCTGCGTGGTGAACATCTCTTCCGTCTCGGCTTTCTCCGGGGCGGTGGGACAGGTTTCGTATTCCACGTCGAAGGGCGCGATCAACGCGTTCACGCGCAATGCCTCGATCGATCTCGGCCGGTTCGGCGTGCGGGTGAACGCCGTTGCGCCCGGAGTCATCGACGACGGCATGTGGAAGACGGCGTTCTCGAAGGGCGTCGACCGCGAGAAGACATTCGAGCGCATGCGAGGCCTCCTGCCGCTGGAGGGGCGTTGGGGTTCGGCGCAGAATGTGGCGGACTGCGTGGCCTGGCTCGCGTCCGACAAGGCGGCCTACGTCACCGGCCAGGTGATCCGGGTCGACGGCGGCATGGTCGTATAAGGGAGGCCATAGCATGGGACGGATGCTCGCTTTTCTCTATGGCGTGGTGTGCTATGTAGTTTTCCTCGGCACGTTCCTGTACGCGATCGGGTTCGTCGCGAACCTGTGGGTGCCGAAGTCGATCGATTCGCAGCAGGAGTCCTGGCTCGGCAAGTCGCTGCTGATCGACGTGGTGCTGCTCGCGCTCTTCGCCGTGCAGCACAGCGTCATGGCGCGCGGCTGGTTCAAGCGCTGGTGGACGCGCATCGTGCCGAAGGAGGTCGAGCGCAGCACGTTCGTGCTCGTCTCGAGCCTCGTGCTGATCCTGCTCTTCTGGCAGTGGCAGCCGCTGATCGGCGTGATCTGGACCGTGGAGAGCGAGGCGGGGCGCTATGCGCTCTGGGCGCTGCACTGGCTCGGCTGGGTGCTCGTGCTGGTGGGCACGTTCCTGATCGACCACTTCGACCTCTTCGGCCTGCGCCAGGTCTGGCTGCACCTGAAGGGCCGCGAGTACACGCCGGTGGGGTTCCGCTCGCCGCTGCTCTACCAGTTCGTGCGCCATCCGATCATGCTCGGCTTCATCGTCGCGTTCTGGGCGACGCCGCGCATGACGCTCGGCCATCTCCTGTTCGCCATCGCCACGACCGGCTACATCCTGATCGCGCTGCGCTTCGAGGAGCGCGACCTGCTGCGCTACCTGGGCAACGCCTACGAGGAGTACCGGCAGCGCGTGCCGATGCTGCTGCCGCTCGGGCGCAGGAAGCCGCGCTGACAAACGGGGTTGTGCGGTGCACCTTGCATCTGCGCCGCGGCTGAGTTAGTTTAGGCCTGATCTATTCAGGCCTGGAGTATCTCGCATGCTGCAGCCTGCCGCCCGCCCCGCCCCCCACCCCGACCGCGAGTCCGCCGCGCGCACCGACGACCACCGCGCGCTGCGGCTCTGGCTGCGCCTCTTCACCTGCACGCAGCTGCTCGAGCGCGCGGTGCGCGCGCGCCTGCGCGCGCGCTTCGCCGTCACGCTGCCGCGCTTCGACCTGATGTCGCAGCTCTGGCGCTACCCGGAGGGCCTGAAGATGAACGAGCTCTCGCGCCACCTCATGGTCACCGGCGGCAACGTCACCGGCATCGTCGACCCGCTGGAGAAGCAGGGGCTGGTCGAGCGCGCCGCCGAGCCGCGCGACCGCAGGGCCTACCGCGTGCGCCTGACGCGCGCCGGGCGCAAGGCCTTCGCCGAGATGGCGCGCGCGCACGAGGAGTGGATCGTCGAGCTGCTCGGCGGCCTGTCGCGCCGCGAGCACGCCGAGCTCTACGCGCGGCTCGCGAAGCTGAAGCGCGCGATCCTCCAGGCCGCGTCCTGATGGACCGCTTCGCCCACTACGGCTGGCCTTTCTTCGAGGAGAGGCATCGCGCGCTCGCGCACAAGGCGGATGCATGGGCGAAGAACGGCCTGGATGCTTCTCTGGAGAACAATCCCGATAAATTCTGCAGGAAGACCGTAAGAGCGCTCGGCGAGGCGCGTCTCCTCGATTACTGCGTCTCCGACACGCCCGACGTGCGCTCGATCGCGCTGCTGCGCGAGGTGCTCGCCTACCACGCCGGGCTCGCCGACTTCTCCTTCGCCATGCAGGGCCTGGGCTCGGGGCCGATCGTGCTCGCCGGCAGCGAAGCGCAGAAGAAGACCTGGCTGCCCAGAGTGGCGCGCGGCGAGGCGATCGCCGCCTTCGCCCTTTCGGAGCCGGATGCAGGGTCGGATGTCGGCGCCTTGTCCTGCGCTGCAAAGAAGGAAAAAAGCACCTGGGTGCTCAAGGGGACCAAGACCTGGATCTCGAACGGCGGAATCGCGGATTTCTACACCGTCTTCGCGCGGACCGACCGGGGGATCACGGGTTTTCTCGTCAGGGCGGGCGAAGTGGATGCCTCGGAGCGCATCGACATCATCGCGCCGCACCCGATGGCGACGCTGAGGCTGAAGTCGAGCAAGGCCGAGCTGCTCGGCGAGGAGGGGCAGGGGTTCAAGCTGGCGATGCGCACGCTGGACATCTTCCGCACCTCGGTGGCGGGCGCGGCGCTCGGCCTCGCGCGCCGCGCGCTCGAGGAGGCGCTCGCGCGCGCCAGGCAGCGCCCGATGTTCGGCGGCAAGCTCGCCGACCTGCAGATCACGCAGGCGAAGCTCGCCGACATGGCGACCGGCATCGAAAGTGCCGCGCTCCTGACTTACAAGTCGGCCTGGAAAAAAGACGTAAGAAAGGAAAAAACCACGCAGGATGCCGCGATGGCGAAGATGCACGCCACCGAGACCGCGCAGCAGGTGGTGGACGCGGCGGTGCAGATCTTCGGCGGCCTGGGCGTGACGAGCGGCCACCCGGTCGAGCGCCTGTACCGCGAGGTGCGCGCGCTGCGCATCTACGAAGGCGCGACCGAGGTGCAGAAGGTGATCATTGCGAGGGAGCTGCTGCGATGAAGACCGCCCACCGGGACAGGTTCGCGCGCGACAACCTGCCGCCGCGCTCGCAGTGGCCGGAGCTGCGCTTCGAGCTGCCCGAGCTGAGGTATCCGGCGCGCATGAACTGCGCCGCGGTGCTGCTCGACGACTGGGTGCACGCGGGGCACGGCGAGCGCATCGCGCTGCGCGCGCCCGACGGCGAATGCAGCTACGCACAGCTGCTCGCGCAGGCGAACCGCATCGCCAACGTCCTCACGCGCGGCATGGGCCTTCAGCCCGGCAACCGCGTGCTGCTGCGCGGCCCCAACAACCCGATGATGGCGGCCTGCTGGCTCGCGGTGATGAAGGCGGGCGGGATCTGCGTGGGCACCATGCCGCTGCTGCGCGCAAAGGAGCTCACCGAGATCGTCAACAAGGCGCAGGTGACGCACGCGCTCTGCGACAAGCGGCTGGAGGAGGAATTGAAGCTGGCACTGCCCGCCTGTCCGACGTTGCGGGAAATATGCTTCTGGTATTCGGACGAAAAAGACTCCCTGGATCAAAGGGCGAAAGCCCAGCCGGAGCAATTCCGCAACGTCGACACCCTGGCCGAGGACGTCGCGCTGATCGCCTTCACCTCGGGCACCACCGGCAAGCCGAAGGGCACGATGCACTTCCACCGCGACGTGGTCGCGATGTGCGATTGCTTCCCGCGCTCCTGCCTCGAGCCCGTGCCGGGGGACATCTTCATCGGCACACCGCCGCTCGCTTTCACCTTCGGCCTGGGAGGGCTCCTCTGCTTCCCGCTGCGCTTCGGCGCGAGCACCGCGCTGGTGGAGCGGCTGCCGCCCGAGGCGCTGCTCGAGTCGATCCAGAAGTTTCGCGCCACCGTGCTCTTCACCGCGCCCACCATGTACCGCGCGCTCGCCGGGCCGTGGCGGAGCTACGACCTGCGCTCGCTGAAGAAATGCGTCTCGGCGGGCGAGGCGCTGCCGGACGCCACGCGCCAGCTCTTCAGGCAGGCGAGCGGCATCGAGATCATCGACGGCATCGGCTCGACCGAGCTGATCCACATCTTCATCTCCCACACGCCCGAGCGCGTGCGCCGTGGCGCGACGGGTTATGCGATTCCCGGCTATCGCGCCGCGGTTCTCGACCGGAACCTCGACTTCTGCAAGCCCGGGGAGGTCGGCCGGCTCGCGGTGAAGGGCCCTACGGGATGCCGCTACCTCGCCGACGAGCGGCAGAAGGAATACGTGCAAGGGGGCTGGAACCTGACCGGCGACGCCTACACGATGGACGAGGACGGCTACTTCTATTACCAGGCACGGACCGACGACATGATCATCTCTGCGGGCTACAACATCGCCGGGCCGGAGGTGGAAGGCGCGCTGCTCGGGCATCCCGCGGTCGCCGAGTGCGGCGTGGTGGGCGCGCCCGACGAGGAGCGGGGGATGGTGGTGAAGGCTTTTGTCGTGCTGAAGAAGGAATTTGCTCCGACCGATTCGCTGAAGAAAGAGCTTCAGGAGCACGTCAAGAGCTCGATTGCGCCCTACAAGTACCCGCGCGCGATCCAGTTCGTGGCCTCGCTGCCGCGCACCGAGACCGGCAAGCTGCAGCGCTTCAAGCTGAGGAGCCAGGCATGATGCAGATCCTGCAGCCGCCCGCCTGGGCGCGGCCGAAGGGCTTTTCCCACGGCATCGCCGTCAAGGGCGGTACGACCGTCTACGTCGCGGGCCAGGTTGGCTGCGATCCTCAGGGTGTTTTTCAGGAAAAGACCTTTCAAGGCCAGTTCCGGCAGGCGCTGAAGAACATCCTCGCGGTGCTTGCCGAGTCCGGCGGCGGGCCGCAGCACCTCGTGCGCCTCACCTGGTACGTGCTCGACAGGCAGGAATACCTCGGCGCGCTGAAGGAAGTCGGTGCCGCCTACCGGGAGCTGATCGGCAGGCACTACCCGGCGATGGCGGTGCTGCAGGTCTCGGGGCTGGTCGAGCCCGAGGCGCGGCTGGAGATCGAGGCGATCGCGGTCATCCCGGAGAAATCATGAAAGTTTCGATCATCGGCGGCGGCCCGGGCGGGCTGTACTTCGCGCTGCTCGCGCAGAAGGCCTGGCCGCGCTGGGACATCACGGTCTACGAGAGGAACCGCCCCGACGACACCTTCGGCTTCGGCGTGGTGTTCTCCGACCAGACGCTCGACACCTTCAAGGCCTGCGACGGCCCGTCCTACGAAATGATCCGGCGCCGCTTCGCCTACTGGGGCGAGGTCGACGTGGTCTACAAGGGGCGCGTGATGCGCTCGGGCGGCAACGGCTTCTGCGGCTGCTCGCGCGTCGCGCTGCTGCACATCCTGCACGACCGCTGCCGCGAGCTGGGCGTGAAGCTGGTTTTTCAGAAAGAGATCGAGACTCTGGAAGAGCTATCGGACTCCGATCTCGTCGTCGTCGCCGACGGCATAAATTCAAGAATAAGAGAGCAGAACAGGGAACATTTCCAGCCCAGCGTGGACCTGCGCCCCAACAAGTTCGCCTGGCTCGGCTCGACGCGGCCGCTGGACGCGTTCAAGTACTTCTTCCGCGAGACGCGCGAGGGCATCATCCTCGCGCACTGCTACCAGTACGAGCAGGGCCGCAGCACCTGGGTGATCGAGACCGACGAAGCGACCTGGCGCAACTTCGGCTTCGACAGGAAGAGCGAGCAGGAAATGGTCTTGGTCCTCCAGGAAGTATTTTCCGAGGAACTGGATGGTCACCCGCTCATCGCCAACCGCTCGCTCTGGCGCAACTTCCCCACCATCGTCAACAAGACCTGGGTAAAGGGCAATGCCGTGCTGGTCGGCGACGCCAAGGCCACGGCGCATTTCTCGATCGGCTCGGGGACAAAGCTCGCGATGGAGGACGCGATCTCGCTGTTTGAGGCGGTTCGTTCTGAGGGTTCTTTAGGGGAGGCTCTCAAGAAATACGATACCCAAAGAAGAGAGGAAGTCGAAAAGACCCAGCACGCGGCGAACGTCTCGCTTGCCTGGTTCGAGCACATGCGCCGCTACTGGGGCATGGATCCGCTGCAGTTCGCCTTCGGCGTGATGTCGCGCTCCAAGCAGATCACCTGGGAGAACCTGGAGCTGAGGGATCCGCAGTTCGTCCAGGATGTGCGCATCTGGTTTTCTCGGGACGCAAGAAACAAAGGCCTGCCGGTCGACCTCGACAACCCGCCGGTGCCGATGTTCACGCCGTTCCGGCTGCGCGGCATGACGCTCGAGAACCGGGTCGTGGTCTCGCCGATGGACCAGTACTCGGCGGTCGAGGGCGTGCCGACGGACTGGCACTTCGTGCACCTCGGCTCGCGCGCGATCGGCGGCGCGGGGCTGGTGTACGTGGAGATGAGCTGCGTTTCGCCCGAGGGCCGCATCTCGCTGGGCTGCACCGGCCTGTGGAACGAGGCCCAGCGCGACGCCTTCAGGCGCATCGCGGACTTCTGCCACGCGAACTCGAAGGCGAAGCTGTGCATGCAGATCGGCCACTCGGGCCGCAAGGGCTCGACCCAGCTCGGCTGGGAGCGCATGGACCACCCGCTCGAATCGGGCAACTGGCCGCTCGTCTCGGCCTCGCCGATCCCCTATTACGAGGGGATTTCGCAGATACCTCGTGAGCTTTCGTCTTCTGAAATGCAGGAAATCGTCGATCAATTCAAGAAATCGACCCAGTTGGCCGACGAAGCCGGTTTCGACATGCTGGAAATCCACATGGCGCACGGCTACCTGCTCGCGAGCTTCATTTCGCCGCTCACCAACAAGCGGACGGACGAGTTCGGCGGGCCGATCGAAAACAGGATGCGCTTTCCGCTGGCGGTATGGCGGGCTTGCAGAGAGCGGTGGCCTCAGGACAAACCCATGTCGGTGCGGATTTCCGCCACCGACTGGGCGCCCGGCGGCCTGTCGGGCGCGGATCTCATGGCGCTCACGAGGATGCTCAAGGAGGCCGGCTGCGACCTGATCGACTGCTCCACCGGGCAGACGGTGCCGCAGCAGCGCCCGGTCTACGGCCGCATGTACCAGGCGCCGTTCGCCGACTGGGTGCGGAACGAGGTCGGCATCGCCACCCTGACCGTGGGCGCGATCACGAGCGCGGACCAGGTCAATACGCTGCTCGCCGCGGGCAAGGCGGACCTGGTGGCGCTCGCGCGCCCGCACCTCGCGAACCCGTACTTCACGCTGCAGGCCTCGGCCTGGTACCAGCACCTGCCGCAGCACTGGCCGCCGCAGTACCTGACCGGGCGCGACCAGGCGCTGCGCAACGCGGCGCGCGAGCGCGCCGAGCTGACCGAGCTGCGCCTGCGCGCGCGGCCCGCGAGCCACGAGGTGAAGGAGGGCGCCGCGCGCGCCTACGAGCCCGCGCGCTCCAGGGCGTAGCCCCTGTCGCGCATGCAGCGGTCGAACGCCTGCTGCTCGAGCATCTGGCGGTCGGCCGGACCGGGAAGGCTCGTCTCGGGGCCGAAGCGCGCGTCCGGCCGCTGGGCCGGCGTGGGCGGGCCGTAGCGGCGCAGGACGTTGTCGCGCGCGGCCGCACGGCAGCTCGCCTGGTCGCGCGCCAGGGCGTCACTGTCGGCGCCGGGTTTGCTCCAGCGCATTTCGCCGCAGGCGGCTACAGATGCCGCGGCGAGGATGAGCGTGAGCCAGCGCATTGCCCGATTCTAATGCCGCCCTGACATTTTCTGACCGGGAAACGAGGTCGCCGCCTGAGACCGGGGCCGCCGCGCGCGCGCGGCGGAGGTAATATTTCGCATTCCATGGCGAACCAGCACGTCGGCAAGTACGAGATCCTGAAGCTGCTCGGCAAGGGCGCGACCGGCTCGGTCTACCTCGCCATGGACCCGTTCGGCAACCGCGAGGTCGCGATCAAGGTGCTGGACGCCGTGCCGGACGATCCGGACGAGGCGCGCCGCCAGCTCAAGTTCTTCCAGAACGAGGCCTCGCTCGCCGGGAAGCTCCGCCACCCGCACATCGTCAGCATCTTCGACGCCGGCGTCGACAAGGCGAACGGCAAGGACGTGCGCTACCTGGTGATGGAGCTGGTCGAGGGCACCTCGCTGCAGCCGCACTGCGAGGCCTCGCGGCTGCTGCCGGTGCAGCAGACGGTGCAGATCGCCTACAAGTGCTGCCGCGCGCTCGAGTACGCCAACACCGTGGGCGTGGTGCACCGGGACATCAAGCCGGCGAACATCATGCTGCAGCCGGATTTCGACATCAAGGTCTCGGACTTCGGCGCCGCGCAGCTCGCGCGCTCGGACACGACGCAGGTGGCCGGCGTCGGCTCGCCCTTCTACATGTCGCCCGAGCAGATCCGCGGCGGCGAGGAGATCGACTTCCGCTCCGACATGTTCTCGCTCGGCGGCGTGATGTACCACATGCTCACCGGCCGCAGGCCCTTCAGCGGCTCCACCGCGTTCGAGCTGGTGGAGGAGATCGTCAACAAGACCCCGCCCGCGCCTTCGGCGCTGCGCCCCGAGGTGCCCCCCGAGCTCGACCGCGTGGTGATGCGCGCGCTCGGCAAGACGCGCGAGGAGCGCTTCGCGAGCTGGGAGGCGTTCGCGCAGGCGCTCGAGCCGATGCTGACGCTGGAGGACCAGACCGTCACCAGGCTCTCGGACGTCGAGGAATTCAACGCCATGCGCCGCCTCGCGTTCTTCCGGCGCTTCTCCGACGCCGAGCTGTGGGAGGTGGGCCGCGCCTCGAGCTTCCGCAAGATCCCCGCCGGCGGCGACCTGATCCGCGAGGGCGAGATGGACGACCATATCTACGTGCTCGCCGCGGGACTGCTGCGCGTGACGCAGCGCGGCAAGCTCTTGAACGCCGTCTCGCCGGGCGACTGCGTGGGCGAGATGGTCTACGCGCGGCGCAGCTCGCTGCCGCGCAGCGCCACGGTCACGGCGGTCGAGACGAGCTGGGTGGTCGGGCTGCGCATCGGGGACATCGACGGCTTCTCGGAAGCCTGCCGCGCGCGCTTCAGCGAAGCCTTCCTCGGCGTCATGGCCGACCGCCTGTCGATGCTGGGCGGCCGGCTGCTGTCGCTGATGCACGAGCAGAAGGTCGGCCTCACCTGAGCGTGGCGCGCGCCGCACGCAAGCGCTGCGCCTGGGCCCGCACGCCGCTCGCCATCGCCTACCACGACCGCGAATGGGGCGTGCCCGAGCGGCGCGACCGCAGGCTATTCGAGTTCCTCCTGCTGGAAGGCGCGCAGGCGGGCCTTTCCTGGGACACGATCCTCGCCAAGCGCGAGAATTACCGCAGGGCCTTTGACGGGTTTGATCCGAGGAAAATCCAGAAATACGGGTTTCGGAAGAAACAGCAGCTGATGAAGAACCCCGGCATCGTTCGCAACCGGCTCAAGATCGAGGCGGCGGTGGTCAACGCGAGGCTTTTCCTCGCTCTGCAGAAGGAGTACAAGAGCTTCTCGGCCTACGTCTGGGGGTTCGTGGACGGCAAGCCGATCCGGAACCGGCACCGCTCCATCCGGACCGTGCCTGCGCGGACCGAAATCTCGGATGCGTTGTCCAAGGACCTTCGGCGCCGCGGCTTCAAGTTCGTGGGCTCCACGATCCTGTACGCCTTCATGCAGGCCGTCGGCATGGTGAACGACCACAGCGTGGATTGTTTTCGCTACCGGGAGATCTCGTCGTCGTGAAGCGCACGTTCCTGCTCCCGCTGCTGCTGCCGCTGACCGCGCTCGCGTACGACGTGAACGGCGTCGGGCTGGGCGGCAAGGAGGCCGACGTCAGGAAGGCTTTCCCGAGCGCGCACTGCAGGCCGCTCGAGTGGCGCACCGACGCCGCCGAGCGGCGCTGCGACGACGCGCGCATCCCGCTCGGCGGCGTCGAGGCGAAGGTGACCTTCTACCTCAAGGCGGACGTCATCCGCGCCTACGACCTGCGCTTCGCGATGAAGGACCTGGAGAAGGTCAAGATCTTCCTGCGCGCACGCTGGGGCGCGCCGCTCGCGGAAGCGACCGAGGTGATCGCCCGGCGCAACAGCAAGGACGAGCGCAAGGTGTTCAAGATGCGCTGGGAGAAGGGCGTCGACCACGCGCTGCTCAGCGCGCAGCTGGAGAAAAAGCGCGCCAACGTCGAGGTCGGGCGCGGCAACTTCTTCGAGGAGGTCTACCGCGTCAAGTAGATCGGGGACGGAGCCCGATCCCGGCCGCTAATAAATCCAGGGCCTGCGCTTGCGGTCCGCGGCTTCAAACGCGGCGATCTTCGGCTCCAGCGCGAGCGTCAGGCCGAGCTCATCCAGGCCTTCGAGCAGCATCGTCTTGAACCGCGGCGGGATCTCGAAGCGGATGCCGCCGTTGATCAACTGTTTTTCGAGGTTTATCTCGAAAGGCTTTCCGGTTTCGGCTTCGCGCATCAACCGCTCTACTTCGACGGAGGACAAGACAATCGGAAGAAGTCCATTCTGAAAGCAGTTGCCGTAGAAGATCTGGCCGAAGGAGGGCGCGATCAGGCAGCGGATGCCCATGCCGGCGATCGCCCACACCGCCATCTCGCGCGAGCTGCCGGTGCCGAAAAACTCGCCGCAGACCAGGATCCGCGCGCCGCGGTAGCGCG
Organism: Pseudomonadota bacterium; assembly: GCA_040756795.1. Classification (GTDB taxonomy): domain Bacteria; phylum Pseudomonadota; class Gammaproteobacteria; order Burkholderiales; family SG8-39; genus RBG-16-66-20. The sequence continues at coordinate 5,866 of JBFLYF010000004.1, read as the reverse complement.
GCTGGTTGAGGACGAACTCCGGGTTCTCGCTGCCGTCGGGGCGGAAGCGCGCCATCTCGAACGCGTACCTGCCGAGCTCCTCGCGCGGCGTGCCGGTGCAGCGCTCTACGCGGATGATGAAGTCGGTGTCGACGTTCTTCCGCGGGAAAGGAGCGGCTATTGCGGAGAGGGTTGTGAATTTTTCCATGAGATTTGTTTACTAGAAAAATCAAAACCCTCTCACATCAACAATCTCTCCGGCAATCGCGCAAGCCGCGGCAGTCGCTGGACTTGCCAGGTGCGTCCGGGCCTGCGGCCCCTGCCGTCCCACGAAATTGCGGTTCGAGGTCGAGACGCAGCGCGCGAGCGGCTCCACCAGGTCGCCGTTCGCCCCCACGCACATCGAGCAGCCCGCTTCGCGCCATTCGAAGCCCGCTTCGCGGAACACCTCGTCCAGGCCCTCGGCCTCGGCGTCGCGCTTTACGCGCCAGGAGCCCGGCACCGCCCAGGCCTTGACGTGCTTCGCGACCTTGCGTCCTTTCACCACGTCCGCGGCCACGCGCAGGTCGGGCAGGCGCGAGTTGGTGCACGAGCCGATAAAGACGCGGTCCACCTTCGTGCCCGCGATCGGCGTGCCGGCGGCGAGCCCCATGTAGGCGAGCGCCTCGGGCTTGCGATCCGGGATCACGCCGTCCACGCCGATCACGTCCTCGGGGCTCGTGCCCCAGGTGACCTGCGGCGCGAGCGCGGCGCAGTCGAGCGCGTGCTCGGCGTCGAACCTGGCGCCCGCGTCGCTCGGCAGCGTCTTCCAGTGCGCGAGCGCCTGCTCCCAGCGCTCGCCGGAGGGCGCGTGGCGCCGGCCCTCGAGGAAGGCGTAGGTCTTCTCGTCGGGCGCGACCATGCCGACCTTGGCGCCGAGTTCGATCGAGAGGTTGCACACCGTCATGCGGCCTTCCATCTCGAGGCCGCGGACCGCCTCGCCCGCGTACTCCACCGCGTAGCCCATGCCGCCCGCGGTGCCGAGCCTGCCGATCAGCGCGAGGATCATGTCCTTCGCGCCCACGCCGCGCGCCGGCGCGCCGCGGAACTCCACGCGCATGGTCTTCGGCTTTTGCTGCACGATGGTCTGCGTGGCGAGCACGTGCACGAGCTCGGTGGTGCCGATGCCCCAGGCGAGCGCGCCGAGCGCGCCGTGCGTGCAGGTATGGCTGTCGCCGCAGACGAGCAGCGCGCCCGGGATCGTGAAGCCGGTCTCCGGGCCGATCACGTGCACGATGCCCTGGCCGTCCTCGCCGATGTCGTGGAGCCTCATCCCCGCCTTGCGGCTCTCGGCGCGGAAGCTGTCGATGATCCTGTCGGCCCACGGCGCGTCGCCGCCGCGCCTGCCCGGAGCGGTGGAGACGACGTGGTCGAAGGAGCCCAGCGCGAGCTGCGGGCTGCGCATTTTCAGGCCGCGCTTCGCGATCTCGGCCTGGCCGCGGTAGCCCGAGAGCTCGTGGATCAGGTGCCGGTCCACGAACAGCAGCTGCATGCCGTCGCCGAGCTCGTCCACGACGTGCAGGTCCCAGACCTTGTCGAACAGCGTACGCGCCATGTGCCGGCTAGCGGGGGTAGGAGCCGTCGTTGACGTCGAGCGTAGTCCCGTTGACGTACTGGGGGCAAGCGCTGCCGAGCCAGAGGATCGCCGCTGCGACTTCGTCCGGCGCGCAGACGCGCCCCGAATGCACCGAGCGCATCACGCCTTCCTTCCTCGACTTCGGCAGCTGGTCGTACATCGCGGTCTGCGTCGGACCGGGCGCCACCGCGTTGACGAGCACGCCGTGCGGCCCGAGCTCGCGCGCCCAGGCCTTGGTGAGGTTGAGCAGGCCCGCCTTGGTGATGCCGTACCAGAGGTCCGGGTGGCCCGTGAAGGCCGCGACCGATCCCACGTTGACGATGCGCCCGGACTTGCGTTTTTTCATCTGCACGCATACCGCCTCGATCAGCGCCGCCGGCGCCTCCAGGTTCACCGCCAGGATCTCGCGCCGGTGCGTCTCGGGAATGGCGTCGAACGGATCGCAGTAAAGCACCGCGGCGTTGTTGACGAGCGTGTCGATCTCGCCCTGCGCCTCGATCATCTCTTGGATGCGGTCACGCTCGCGCAGATCGAACTGGATGCGGTCCGCCTCCTCGAGGTCGAAGCCGGAGAAGTCCTTGTCGAGCGCGAGCACGCGCCAGCCGGCGCGCGCGAAGGCGCGCGCGGTGGCGAGACCGATGCCGCGGCCCGCGCCGGTGATGAGAGCATTGCGCATGGGGCGGTATTCTAGCGAGTAGAATCCGCGCTCCACGCGAGGGGAACGCCATGGCCGAGGCGATGTACTGGAAGGAGATCACCGTGCACTGGGGCGAGTCCGACCCGTTCGGCCTGGTGTACTACCCTCGCATCGTCGCCTGGTTCAACGAGACCGAGCACGAGTTCTTCCGCACCATCGGCTTCCCGATCGAGAAGATGATCCGCGACGACCGCACCACCTTCGTCATGGGCGAGATCCACTTCCGCTTCATCGGCCCGGCCGCCTACGGCGACCGCATCGCGACCACCATCTCGCTCGCCAGGATCGGCGAGAAGACGCTGCACTGGACCTGCATGGCGAGAAACGCGGCGACCAGCGCCCCGGTCACCGAGGGGAAAGCCACGCGCATCTACGCGCGCATCAACGAGGACGGCACGCTCAACTCCGCCCGCATCCCGGGGCGCATGCGAAAGGCGCTGCAGCAGTCCGGGCGCCTCTCCCACCTGCGGCACGACATCGAGAAGGAGCCCGAGTACCGCCATCCGCAGGCCGTGGCGCGAGGCAGGAACAGGCGGTGAGCGCGCTCGCCACGTTCGTCACCGGCAGCGGCCGCAACATCGGGCGCGCGATCGCGCTCGACCTCGCGCGCCGCGGCATGCATGTCGTCGTGCACGGGCGCAACCGCGGCGCGACCGAAGAAACCGCCGCCGCAGTGCGCAAGGCGGGCGCGGAGGCTCTCGTCGTGCTCGGCGATCTCGGCGCGCCGAAAGACGTCGCCGCGATGGCGCAGCAGGCACTCGCCAAATTCGGCGCGATCGATATCCTGGTCAACAATGCCGCGATCCGCCCCGAAAGCCCGATCGAAAAGCTCTCGCTCGAAGACTGGCACCACGTCTTCGACGTGAACCTTCACAGCGCCTTTGCGCTGACGAAAGCTTTCGTCCCCGGGATGAAGCAGAAGGGCTTCGGCCGCATCGTCTACTTCACCGGCATGAACGCCATGCACGGCTACGCCAATCGCCCGCACGTCTCGGCCTCGAAGCACGCGCTCTGGGGCCTCACCAAGGCGCTCGCCAAAGAACTCGGGCCCTCGGGCATCACCGTCAACGCGATCTCGCCCGGCCCCATCGCGACCGGGCATCCCGACAACCCGGCGATGGAAAAGCACATCGCCTCCCTCGTCGGCCGCGTCCCGCTCGGCCGCCTCGGCACCTGCGAAGAAATCGCCGCCCTCTGCAGCTTCCTCTGCTCCCCCGAAGCCGCCTACGTCTCCGGCCAGATGATCGCCTGCAACGGCGCGGCACAGACCTGAGGCGCGCGATGCCTCGTCTGCGTCAATAACGAGATCTCATACCCCCCCAAGCCCCGGCATCGAGAAGCTGGCAGCTTTGAGCTCCGTGATGACCTGCTTTTCCTGCTCGGGGCTCAGCTCCACGAGCGGCGGGCGCACGCGCTTCCACTCCGGGTCGTTGCCGAAATGCGCCGTGATCGCCTTCAGCGCCGGGATCATCGGCACCTTCTGCACGATCTTGCGCGTCGCGGTGATGCCCGCCTGGAGCTTGTCGGCATCTGTCGAGCGGAAATTCCGGAAGACTTCCGCGATCGGCCCCGGATTGACGTTGCCGGTGGCGGTGATGCAGCCCTTGCCGCCGGCGCGCAGCCCGTCGAGCAGGAACACCTCGCTCCCGGGGAAGACATCGAAGCCGCGGTCCTTGAAGCGCTCGAGCATGGCCCGGGTGTTCGCCCAGTCGCCGGAGGAGTCCTTGGCGCCCGCGACGATGCCCGGATAGCGCGAGAGCAGCCGCTCGATGAGGTCGAGGGAGATCGGCACGTTCGACACCGGGGGGATGTGGTAGAGGTAGAGGCGCAGGCGCTCGTCCCCCACGCGCTCGATCACTTCGGAGAAGTTGCGGAACAGCCCTTCGTCCGAGACGCCCTTGTAGTAGAAGGGCGGCAGCATCAGCACGCCGCCGCAGCCCATCCTCACCGCCTCGCGCGTCATCTTCACCGAGTCGCTGAGCGCGCAGTGGCCGGTGCCGGGCATGAGCGCCGCGGCCGGCACGCCGCCCTTCACGAGCGCTTCCAGCAGCTCCAGCTTCTCCTCCACCGCCATCGAGTTCGCCTCGCTGTTGGTGCCGAAGACGGCCAGCCCCGCGCAGCCGCTCTTCATCAGCCAGCGGCAGTGCCGCACGAAGCGCTCGGCGTCGGGCGAGAGGTCGCGCCTGAACGGGGTGATGACGGGGGCGAGCACGCCCTCGATGCGCTTTTGCACGGCTGCGGGTTTCATTGCGACCCCATGAGAGAATCGAAAAAGAAGCATTATGCCCGACGTTTCCCGCGCTTACGCGATCGAGGACCTGCGCCGCATGGCGCGCAGGCGCCTGCCGCGCGCGATCTTCGACTTCATCGACGGCGGCGCGGAGGACGAGCTGACGCTGCGCGGCAACCGCGCCGCTTTCGAGAGGACGCTGCTCGCGCCTCGGGTGCTCAACGACGTCTCCGCGCCGGACACGGCCTGCGAGATCCTCGGCGCGCCGGCGAGGCTGCCGTTCGTGGTCGCGCCCACCGGCGCCGCGGGCATCGCCTGGCCGGGCTGCGACGTGGGCCTCGCGAGGAGCGCCGCGGCGCTCGGCGTCCCCTTTACGCTTTCTACCAACGCCACCGCCTCGATCGAGGAGATCGCCGAGCGCGCGCCCGGGCGGCTGTGGTTCCAGCTCTACGTGCTGCGCGAGCGCGGCTTCGTGGAGAAGCTGGTCGCGCGCGCCGAGGCGGCGGGCTACGAGGCGCTCGTGCCCACGGTGGACCTCGCGGTGGGCGGCAAGCGCGAGCGCGATTTCCGCAACGGCTTCACGATCCCGCCGCGCCTTGGCGCGCGCCACGTGCTCTCCGGCGCGCTGCACCCGGGCTGGGCCTGGCGGATCCTGCGGAACGGCGGGCTGCCCGACTTCGTCAACGTGCGCGGCTACGGCGGCAGCGCCGAGCGCGGCCTCGCGCTCGCCAGCTCGGTCGGGCGCGACACCGACCCGGCCTTCGATTGGGACGATCTCGCGCGCTTTCGCGAGCGCTGGAAGCGCAAGCTCGTGGTGAAGGGCGTGAGCCGCGTGGACGACGCCGAGCGCCTGGCGAAGCTGGGCGTGGACGGCGTCTGGGTGTCGAACCACGGCGGCCGGCAGCTCGACGGCGCGCTCGCCTCCCTCGACGCCGCCGCCGCCATCGCGCGCGCGCTCGGCGGCAGGATCCCGGTGATCGTGGACGGCGGCGTGCGCCGCGGGTCGGACGCGGTCAAGGCGCGCGCGCTCGGCGTGCAGGCCGTGGCGACCGGCCGCGCGACGCTCTACGGCGCCGCGGCGGGCGGCGAGGCGGGCGCGCGCCAGGCGCTCGAGATCCTGGCGAGCGAGCTCGTGCGCACGATGCAGCTCTGCGGCGCGGCGCGAATCGCGGAGATCGGCCCCGATCTCATCGCGCCTCGAGCTCCCGCGGGGGTAAGCTATTGACCGGTGGGAAATCTCAATCCGCTCAAGTATTGCTTTCGCTGCCGGCGCTCAAAGCCACGCGCCACGTTCAGAACCCCGCCGGGGGCCAAGGGACGCCGACCGCTTTGCGCCGATTGCTAC
>JBFLYF010000399.1:0-2616 GCA_040756795.1 Pseudomonadota bacterium | reverse complement strand
GGGGTGATCGAGCGGCTCTCGCGCCTGCCGAACATCCGCTACCTCAAGGACGCCTCGGTGAACACCGGGCGGCTGCTCTCGATCCTGAACCGCGTAGAGGGGCGCATGCAGGTGTTCGCGGCCTCGGCGCACATCCCGGTCTGCGTGATGATGATCGGCGGCGTGGGCTGGATGGCCGGCCCGGCGTGCGTCGCGCCGCGCCAGAGCGTAGAGCTCTACGAGCTGTGCCGGCGCGGCGAGTGGGGCGCGGCGATCGAGCGCCAGCGCCCGCTGTGGAACCTCAACCAGGCCTTCGCGAAGTACAACCTCGCCGCCTGCATCAAGGGCGGCCTGGAGCTGCAGGGTTATCGCGTGGGCCCGCCGCTGCCGCCCCAGGCGCCGCTGCCGCCCGAGGGGATCGAGGAGGTGCGCCGGGCGCTCAGCGCGGTGGGGGCGCTTTGACTACTCGCGCTCGCCGCTGAACGCCATCAGCAGCTGCAGCAGGTTGGCGAAGATGTTGAACAGGCTCAGGTAGACGCCCGTGGTGGCGAGCACGTAGTTGGTCTCGCCGCCGGTCACGATCCGCGACAGGTCGTGCAGCAGGAAGAGCGAAAAGACCACGATCACCAGGCTCGAGATCGTCAGCGCGAGCGCCGGGATCTGCAGCCAGAGGTTGGCGACCATCGCCACCAGCAGCACGATCATGCCGATGAAGAGGAACTTGCCCATGAAGCTGAAGTCGCGCTTCGTGGTGGTCGCGATCGCGCCCATGGCGAGGAACACCGCGCCCGTGCCGGCCGCCGCGTAGCCGACCAGCTGCATGCCGTTCTTCAGCGCGAGCGCGTAGTTGAGCAGCGGCCCGAGGAACCAGCCGAGCAGCCCGGTCATCAAGAGCAGCAGACCGATGCCGATCGCGCTGTTGCGGTAGCGGACGATGCCGAACTGCAGGCCGATCACCGCCGCGAGCATCACGAAGAAGCTGAGGATCGGGCTGCCGGTGATCACCGACGCGGTCGCCATGCCGATCCAGGCGCCGGCCACCGTGGGCACCATGGTCAGGGCGAGCAGCCAGTACGTGTTGCGCAGGACCTTCTGCGCCTCCGGCGCGAGCGTCCCGGTGAAGACCGCGCCCGGGGCGCTGCGGTAGGTGCTCTCGTTCGAGCGAAGCGGTTCCATCGAATTCCTCCGTGGTTGTGCCTAAGACTACCAAAAACGCCTTAAGTTTCAATGACGGGTAAGATTGGGGCGCAAGTCCCGGATTTCAACGGAGAGTTGGCAGAGCGGTCGAATGCGGCGGTCTTGAAAACCGTTGGCCCGCGAGGGCCCGGGGGTTCGAATCCCTCACTCTCCGCCACCCTCCGGGTGACCGCAGAGCCGCTACCGCCCGCGCGCTAGAATCGCCGCGTGTCCTCCCCCGAGCAGAAGCAGCGCGCCGAGCGCTTCGTAGCGCTTCACCGCAAGGCCGGCGCATTCGTCATCCCGAACCCCTGGGACGCGGGGTCGGCGCGCATTCTCGCGGGCCTGGGGTTCGAGGCGCTGGCGACCACGAGCTCGGGTGCGGCCAGCGCGGCCGGGCGGCTCGATGGCGAGGTGTCGGCGAAAGACATGGTCGACCACTGCCGCATGCTCGCCTCGGTCACCGATTTGCCGGTCAGCGCAGACCTCGAGAACGGCTACGCCCATGAGCCGCGCGAGGCGGCGCAGACGCTGGTACGCGCCGCGCAGGCCGGCGTGGTGGGCGGCTCGATCGAGGATTGGCGCCCGGACACGGGGAAGATCTACGACTTCGCGCTCGCGGTAGAGCGCGTGCAGGCGGCCGTCGAGGCGGTGCGCAAGCTCGACTTCCCGTTCACGCTCACCGCGCGCGCCGAGAACCTCTTGCGCGGGGTGAACGACCTCGACGACACGATCCGGCGGCTGCAGGCCTTCGAGAAGGCGGGCGCCGACGTGCTCTACGCGCCAGGGCTCACCACGCTCGAGCAGGTGCGCACCGTGTGCTCCGCGGTGGGCAAGCCGGTCAACGTGCTCGCGCCCCAGGTGCGCGGCGCCACGGTCGCGCAGCTCGCCGAGGCGGGCGCGAAGCGCCTGAGCGTCGGCGGCGCGCTCGCCTATGCCGCGCTCGGCGCGTTGCTGCGCGCCGCGAGCGAGATGCGCGAGCAGGGAACCTTCGGCTGGACCGCGACCCTCGCCCCGCGGGGCGAGATCAAGCGGCTACTGGGTACCTAGCGAGCTCGAGCTTCGCCTGCGCAGCGGAAACAGCACGAGGTTGCGGAAAAGACCGCCCGCCGCGACCACGATCATGAAACCGGTGCCGGCGGCCATGATCGCGAGGTAGGCGGCGAGCCCTTTCTCGCCAGGCCGCGCGGCAAGAGCGCCGGCTCTCGCGGCCGTGCAGACCCTACTGCGTGCGCAGCCTCGGATCGAGCGCGTCGCGCAGCGAGTCGCCGAAGAGGTTGAAGCCGAAGACCGCGAGGCTGATCGCGAGGCCCGGGAAGATCGCCATCCAGGGCGCCGACTCGGCGAACTCGACCGCCGCGCCGCGCAGCATAAGGCCCCAGGCCGCGGTCGGCTCCTGCACGCCCAGGCCGAGGAACGAGAGCGAGGCCTCGAGCAGGATCGCCTCGCCGAGGAAGGCGG
>JBFLYF010000398.1:0-2630 GCA_040756795.1 Pseudomonadota bacterium | reverse complement strand
CGATCTGGTAGCGCGCCTGCACGTGCGCCTCGGCGAGGATCGGCGCGCCGGCGGCCACCCGGCCGATCACCGGCAGCTCGAGCAGACGCCCCAGCCGCGGCCCGCCGCGCTCGCGCACCCGGATGCCGCGCGAGGAGCCGGCGGAGATCTCCAGCGCGCCCTTGCGCTCCAGCGCGCGCAGATGCTGCTCCGCGGCATTCACCGAGCGGAAGCCCATGCGCTCGGCGATCTCGGCGCGCGTCGGCGGGAAGCCGGACACCTCGGTGAGTTCGCGGATCAGGCGCAGGATCTCGGTCTGGCGGTCGGTCAGCGGTTCGCTCATGGCTACTGGGCCTCCATTCAGTGCTGGCATTATATCCAGTACCGGGCCGGCCTGCCAAATCAGCCGTCGGAGGCCTCGAGGAGGGCGGGCGAGTCGTTGCGCGCGTCGTTCACTGCCCGGCCGACCCGGCGAATCCCGATGATGTCATCGGGGCAGGGCTTCAACAGGCCCTCGCCACCCCCGAGCCAGCCCGCGTAATCCGCCCGCGGCACGATCACCGGCATGCGGTCATGGATCGCCCGCATGGCGGCGTTGGCGTCGGTCGTGATCACGGTGCAGGTCTCGAGATCGCGCCAGCGCTCCCAGAGCCCCGCGAAGGCGAACAGCTGCCCCTGCGAGGGGTGAACGTAGAACGGCTGCTTTCGCCCCGCTTCGCCTCTCCATTCATAGAAGCCGCTCGCGGGAATCAGGCAGCGGCGCCTGCGATAGGCGTCGCGGAACGAGGGCTTTTGGGCGAGCGTCTCGGCGCGCGCGTTGATGAGGCGCGCGCCGACCGCGGCGTCCTTCGCCCAGCCGGGCACCAGCCCCCAGCGCGCGAGCGCCGCGCCGTCCTGCCTCACGATCAGCACCTCGGCGCCGGGCGCGATGTTGTAGCGCGGCGCGAACAGCGGCACCGAGCGCAGCGCGAACTCGAGCGTCACCACGTCGGGGTGCGCGTGCAGGGCATAGCGACCGCACATCGGGCGATTATCGCAGGCGGTAGAATCGACGCATGATCATCGAGTCGCTGCTCGACACCGACCTGTACAAGTTCACCATGATGCAGGTCGTGCTGCACCACTTTCCGGGCGCGCAGGTCGAGTACCAGTTCCGCTGCCGCACCGAGGGCGCGGACCTCGCGCCGCACTTCGACGACATCCGCGCCGGCATCGGCGACCTGTGCCGGCTGCGCTTCCGCGAGCAGGAGCTCGGCTACCTGCGCGGGCTGCGCTTCATGAAGTCGGACTTCGTGGATTTCCTCGGCCTGTTCCAGTTCAACGAGAAGTACATCCGGGTCGAGCGCTCGCCCGAGCCGCCGGGGCTCGCGATCACGATCCGCGGTCCCTGGCTGCACACCATCCTGTACGAGATCCCGGTGCTCGCGATCGTCTCCGAGGTCTATTTCCGGCGCACGCACCCCGAGCCGGATCTCGCCGAGGGGCGCCGGCGCCTGCAGGCGAAGATCGACCTGGTGCGCAAGGTGGAGCCCGAGATCGGCTTCAAGATCTCGGACTTCGGCACGCGCCGGCGCTTCTCGCGCGCCTGGCACGAGGAAATAATACGGACGTTGGCACAGCACATCCCGCAGCACTTCGCCGGCACTTCCAATGTCGCGCTGGCGATGCAGCACCGCGTCACGCCGCTCGGCACCATGGCGCACGAGTACATGCAGGCCTGCCAGGCGCTCGGGCCGCGGCTGCGCGACTCGCAGGTGTTCGCCTTCGACGTCTGGGCGCGGGAGTACCGCGGCGACCTGGGCATCGCCATCGCCGACACCTACGGCACCGACGCGTTCCTGCGCGACTTCGACATGTACTTCTGCAAGCTGTTCGACGGCGCGCGCCACGATTCGGGAGACCCGTTCGAGTGGGGCGAGCGGCTGATCGCGCACTACCGCAGGAACCGGGTCGACCCGCGCACCAAGACGCTGATCTTCTCGGACCAGCTGTCGTTCCCGCTCGCGATCGAAATCGCGCGGCGCTTTCACGGCCGCGCGCTCACCTCCTTCGGCATCGGCACCAACCTCACCAACGACCTCGGCTACGAGCCGCTCAACATCGTCATCAAGATGACCGAGTGCAACGGCCAGCCGGTCGCCAAGGTGTCCGACGCGCCCGGCAAGACGATCAGCAAGGACCCGGGCTACCTCGCGTACCTCAGGCAGGTCTTCGGGCTGGAAAAGACCGAAGTCTAGGGCGCAGGCGAGACCCCGCGGATGCCGTGGCGCTCGATCGTGCGCGCCACCAGCCCCGAGGCCTTGATGCCGGCGACGAACTCGCGCAGGTCATCCGCGCCGCCGTGGCCCCTGGGCGTGCCGATCGCCTGCTGCACCGCGGTGAACCGGCCCTCGAGGATGCGCGAGCCGGGCAGGGTTTGCGCGTCGGCGAGCAGCCGCGCCTCGAGGCCGGCCAGGGCCTCGAGTTTCTGCGCCACAAACAGGTCGTAGGAGCCCTGAATGCCTTCGGCGCGGACGAGCTCGGCGTTCCGGATGCTGCGGCTGAGATACAGGTCGTAGGCGCTCTTCTGCGCGACCGCGATGCGCACGCCCTTGCGATCCACCTCGTCGAGCTCGCGGATCGGCGAGCCCGCCGGCACGAGGTAGGTCGCC
>JBFLYF010000397.1:0-2632 GCA_040756795.1 Pseudomonadota bacterium | reverse complement strand
ATGCGCGCGGCGTAGACGTCAACGTGCACCCGGCGAAGATCGAGGTGCGCTTTCGCGACGCGGGCGGCGTGCACCAGTTCGCGATGCATGCGCTCAAGCGCGTGCTCTCGCCGACCGCCGCCGAGGCTCCGGTCTCGTATGCGAGATTCCCGGGAACCGGAGCTCAGCAGAGCTTTCAGATGGCGCAGCCGGCGGCCGCTTACCAGGCTTTCGTCGCGTCGGCGAGCCGGCCCGCCGCGCTTCCCGTCACGGAGCAGTCGCCTGCGCTGGGCTATGCGCTCGCGCAGCTGCACGGCGTCTACATCCTGGCGCAGAACGAAGCCGGCCTCGTGCTCGTCGATATGCACGCGGCGCACGAGCGCATCGTCTACGAGAAGCTGAAGGCGGGCCTCGGCGCCGGCCGCATCGAGCGCCAGGCGCTGCTCGTCCCGGCCGCGTTCCGCGCCGAAGCGATCGAGGTCGCGCTCGCCGAGGAGCACCGCGAAGCCCTCGAGCGCCTCGGCTTCGAGCTCTCCACCGCGGGCCCGAACGAGCTCGCGGTGCGCGCGGTGCCGGCGCTGCTCGCCGGCAGCGACGTCGCGGCCCTGACGCGCGAGGTGCTGCGCGAGATCCGCGAGTACGGCGCGAGCCAGGCGCTCGCCGCGCGCCAGGAAGAGCTGCTCGCCGGCATGGCCTGCCACGCCGCGGTGCGCGCCAACCGCGCGCTCACCGCCACCGAGATGAACGCGCTGCTGCGCGAGATGGAGGCGACCGAGCGCGCGGGCTCCTGCAACCACGGCCGCCCGACCTGGTACCAGCTGACGATGGCCGACCTGGATCGCCTCTTCATGCGCGGCAGATGACGCCGCCCAAGGTGATGATCGTCACCGGCGGCAGCCGCGGCATCGGCGCCGCCACCTGCCGGCTCGCTGCCGCGAGGGGCTACGCGGTTTGCGTGAATTTTCTTCGAGATCAAGCTGCTGCTGAAAACATCATAAGAGAACTTAAAACCAAAGCAATTGCAGTGCAGGCCGATGTCTCGGTCGAGGCGGAGGTGCTGCGCCTGTTCGAGACCGTGGACGCGAAGCTCGGGCGCGTCACGGCGCTGGTCAACAACGCCGGCATCGTCGCGCGCCAGTCGCGCGTAGAGGACATGGATGCGGCGCGCCTGCAGCGCATGTTCGCGACCAACGTGACGGGCGCCATCCTCTGCGCGCGCGAGGCGGTGCGGCGCATGTCGACGCGGCGCGGCGGCGCGGGCGGCGCGATCGTCAACGTGTCCTCGGCTGCGGCGCGCCTGGGCTCGCCCGGCGAGTACGTCGATTACGCCGCCTCGAAAGGCGCGATCGACACCCTGACGATCGGCCTGGCGAAAGAGGTCGCGGCCGACGGCATCCGCGTCAACGCCGTTCGCCCGGGATTCGTCCACACCGGGATCCACGCCAGCGGCGGCGAGCCCGACCGCCTCGAGCGCCTGCGCGGCGCGATCCCGCTGCAGCGCGGCGGCGAGCCCGAGGAGGTGGCACGCGCCATCCTGTGGCTCGCTTCGGAAGAAGCCTCCTACTCCACCGGGGCGATCCTCGATGTCAGCGGAGGCCGCTAGGCGGGCCTTCGCGCTGCTCGGCCCGACCGCGAGCGGCAAGTCGGGCCTCGCCATGAAGCTCGCCGCGCAGCTCGCGGGGCGTATCGAGATCGTGAGCGTCGACTCGGCGCAGGTCTACCGCGGCATGGACATCGGCACCGCCAAGCCTTCGGCGGCGGAGCGCCGCGCGGTGCCGCACCACCTGATCGACATCGCCGACCCCACCGAGCGCTACTCGGCGGGGCGCTTCCGCGCAGATGCGTTGCGCGCGGTTGAAGGGATCTTTGAAAGAAACAGGACCCCTCTGCTCGTCGGCGGCACGATGCTGTATTACCGCGCCCTGGTTTCCGGCCTTGATGCGCTTCCGGCCGCGGACGAAGCGATTCGAAAATCACTCAATGAAAAAGCAAAAACTCTTGGCTGGCCCGCGCTGCACGCCGAGCTCGCGCGCGTGGACCCGAAGGCGGCCGCGCGCCTGCAGCCGAACGACGCGCAGCGCATCCAGCGCGCGCTCGAGGTCTTCCGGATCACGGGAAAGCCGATGTCGGCCTTCCTGGGAAGACAGAAGAAGCCCCTGGAGTTCGGCCTCGAGACATTCGCCATCCTGCCGCGCGACCGCGCCGAGCTGCACCGGCGCATCGAAGCGCGCTTCGACCGGATGCTGCGGGACGGCCTGGTGGAGGAAGTGAGGGCGCTGCGACGCGACTTCGATCTGCACGCCGACCTGCCGAGCATGCGCTGCGTGGGCTATCGCGACGTCTGGGGTTTTCTGGAAGGGCAGCTCACGGAAAAGGAAATGCGTGAGCGGGCGATCTCGGCCACCCGACAACTCGCCAAAAGGCAGTTGAGCTGGCTGCGCGGCCTGCGCTTCGAACCGGCCGAGGGGCTGGCGGCGGCGCTCGCCCGATAGAATTGCCGCACAACGGAGGCGAGCCACATGGAACTCGGAATCATCGGCCTTGGCAGGATGGGCGCCGGCATGGCGCGGCGCCTGGCGCGCGGCGGCGCGCGCGTGGTCGCCTGCGACGGCGACAGGGCTGCGCGCGAGGCGCTCGCCGAGGAGCGCGGCGT
>JBFLYF010000396.1:0-2636 GCA_040756795.1 Pseudomonadota bacterium | reverse complement strand
CGGCCAGGGCCTCGCGCCGCGGCGCCGCTCGAGCAGCGCGAGCGCCCTGCGCACCGCGTTGCGGCTGACGAAGATCGCGAGGTCGAACGAATCGAGCCGGTCCGCGACGGCATGAAACGCCGACAGGTCGGCGAGCTCGCGGATCTCGAGCGCCGGCACGCACAGCGCCTCCCCGCCCGCGCCGCGGATCAGCGCCGCGAGCGCCTCGGCCTGCGGCTCCGGGCGCGTCACCAGGATCCTCCTTGCCGCGAGCGGCGCGCCCTTCATTGCGCGAGCGCCCGCAAAATTTCCTCCGCGCCCCGCTCGCGCAGCATCGCGGCGACGCGCAGGCCGAGCGCTTCCGGCGCCGCGGCCTCGCCTTCGCCTTCGGCGCGCGCAAAGCGCTTGCCGTCGACGGATGCCACCAGAGCGCGCAGGTATAGCGTGGCGTCTTTAGCTTGCGCATAGGCCCCGAGCGGAATCGTGCAGCTGCCGCCGAGCGCCCGGTTCACCGCGCGCTCGGCGCGCACGCAGGCGCCGGTTGCGGCATCCGCGAGCGGCGCGAGCAGCTCGAGCAGGTCGGCGCGCGCGGCCAGGCACTCGATGCCGAGCGCCGCCTGCCCCGCCGCAGGCAGGCTCTCCTCCACGGCGAGGAAGCTGCGGATGCGCGCGGCGAGCCCGAGGCGCTTCAGGCCCGCCGCGGCGAGCACGACGCCCGCGTACTCGCCGCGATCGAGCTTGGCGAGGCGCGTCTCGACGTTGCCGCGCAGGGGCCGGATTTCGAGCGCAGGGTAGCGTGCGGCGATCTGCGCCTGGCGCCGCAGGCTCGAGGTGCCGACGATCGCTCCGGACGGAAGAGAGGAAAGATCCGGATAGCTCAAGGAAACAAAAGCATCCCTCGGATCCTCGCGGGCGAGAATCGCCGCGAGCGTGAATCCGTCCGGCAGCACCGCCGGCACGTCCTTCATCGAGTGCACCGCGATCTCGGCGCGGCCCTCGGCGAGCGCCGCCTCGAGCTCCTTCACGAACAGGCCCTTGCCGCCCGCCTTGGCGAGCGAGGCATCGAGCAGCTCGTCGCCGCGCGTCGAGAGCGGCAGCAGCTCCGCGCGCAACCCGAGCTTCTCCAGCCGCTCCCTGACGTGCTCGGCCTGCCACAGCGCGAGCCGGCTGCGGCGCGTCGCGATGGCGAGCCGGCCGCCCGGGCGCGCCGCGCTCACGCGCCCGCCTCCGGCACGACCTCCTTGACCACCGGCCACTGGCGGCGGCTGACGGGCAGGCGCTCGGCGACGCCTTCGAGAACCACGCTCCAGTGCGCCTCCTCGCCGCCCGCGCCGCCCGTGTCGCGCTCGAAGCCGCGGATCGCGGCGCGCGCCACCAGGCAGTTGCGGTGCACGCGCACGAAGCGCTCTCCGAACTCGCGCTCGATCGCCACCAGCGGCTCCTCGATCAGGTGCTCGGCCGAGCGCGTGCGCAGCGTCACGTACTTGAGCTCGGCCTTGAGGTACACGACCTCGCCCACCGGCACCAGCACGATGCGGTTGCGCTCGGCCACCGAGAAATACTCGCGCGCGCCGCCCGCGGCGCGCGCCAGCTGCTCGCGGCTCGGCGCCCCCGCGCGCCGCGCCTTCGCGAGCGCCGCGGCGAGGCGCTCGGCGCGCACCGGCTTCATCAGGTAGTCGAGCGCGTTCAGCTCGAAGGCCTGGAGCGCGTGCCGGTCGTGCGCGGTGACGAAGACGACGGCGGGCGCGCTCTCGAGCGCCGCGAGGTGGCGCGCGAGCTCCAGCCCTCCCATGCCGGGCATCTGGATGTCGAGCAGCAGCAGCTGCGCGCCGCTCGCCGGCAGCGCCTCGATCACCTCGAGGCCGTTGCCGGCCTCGCCCACGACGACGCAGGGCACCTGGGCGCCGATGTCGGCGAGCAGCTCCTTCAGGCGCGCGCGCGCCGGCGCCTCGTCGTCGGCGATATAGATGCGCAGCGGCCCGCCGGCTTCGCCCTGCGCCTTCATGCCGGCCCGGAGCGGTAGGGAATCTCGATCTCCACGCGGTAGCGCGCGCCCTCGACGCGCGACTCCAGGCGCGCCTCGGCGTCGAAGAACAGCATCAGCCGCTCGCGGATGTTGTCGAGCGCCATGCGGTTGCCGGCATGGCCGGGAGCGCTCGCGTGGTGGGGGTTCTCGATCACCGCGAGCACCCGCTCGCCGCGCCGCTCGACGCGCACCAGGACATCGCCCGTGCCGGTGCCCGGCTCGACGCCGTGATACACGGCATTCTCGAGCAGCGGCTGCAGCACGAGCGGCGGCAGCAGCGCATCCACCGGCGCGCTGTCGATCTCCCAGGAAAGGCGCAGCCGCTCGCCCAGGCGCAGCTGCTCGATCGCCGCGTAGCGCTCGAGAAGCGCGATCTCGTCGGCGAGCCTGACCAGGCTCCGCCCGTCGGACATCAGCGCGCGGAACAGGTCCGAGAGGTCCTCGAGCGCGCGCTCCGCGCGCCGCGGGTCGCGCCGGATCAGCGCCAGCACCGCGTTCAGGCTGTTGAACAGGAAATGCGGGCGGATCCGCGCCTGCAGCGCCGGCAGGCGCGCTTCCGCGAGCGCCGGCGAGTAGGCGCGGCGGTGCAGCCGCAGGTAGGCGAGCAGCGCGGCGGCCGTCGCGCCCGCGA
>JBFLYF010000395.1:0-2643 GCA_040756795.1 Pseudomonadota bacterium | reverse complement strand
GCTAGATCAGAACTTTCGCACCCTCTCGATTTCCGACACCCGCCCGCCCACGAGCGTGATCGTGGTCGTGAAAGGATCCGCGGACGTCGGCAGGTAGGTCCAGGTCATCAGGCGCAGCCCGGTGCGGCCGGCGCTGCTGAGGTTGCGGTCCACCTGCACGGTGGCAGGCGCTGCGATCGCGATGCCCTGGTCGGACTTGAGGTCGGGCTCGCCGGCGATGCCGAGGAGCTCGCCCTCGGTCATGCCGCGCTGGATGCTGATGTACCTGCGGAATTCCAGCCCGCGCGCCGGCTTGGGCGAGTTGGCGATGCGCTCGGCGGCGGCGCGCGCTTCGATCTCCTCGCGCCGGCGCTCGCGCTCCTCGAGCCGCTCGCCCTGGCAGCGGATCGTATGGCACTCGGTGCTCCCGGCCTGCGGCGGCGCGATCCGCGAATTCTCGTCGATCACCGTGGCCGTGACGCTCTTCGGCGGCTTCTGGTTGGAGTAGTGCACGGGGCCGTTCTGGGCGGTCCAGCGGTAGATCTGCGCCGCCGCGGGCGCGCCGGCGAGCGCGAGAGCCAGGAGCAACAGGATGCGCATGACGGGAAAACTATACGCCTGTGCCGGACGACCGGCTGTAATCAAATGTATCCGCCGGGGCGGCTAGCGGGCGCCCGGCACGCGGCGCGTGGCGAGGAACTGCTCGAGCGTCTCGCCGCGGAACGCCGCGACCATCTCGGGATTGGACACGCCCCTGGCGCGCGCCAGCTTCTCCAGGCAGAAGAAGCTCGCGCCGCAGTCCATCATGGCGCGCCAATCGAGCTTTCGCACCATGGATTTCTCTTCATCGGTCAGGTCCTGCATCGCCTGTTCGGGGTTCTCGAGGAACGCTTTTCGCCGCTCGCTTGAAGTCAACCCATGCAAAAAGCGATTCAGGCGCAAACCCCTGGAACTCAATTCAAGGTCAAAGACATAGGGCTTCATTCGAACAGCGCCACCGCCATCGCGGTGGTCATCGGCAGGTAGTAGCTCTGGTGGAGCTTCCTCGCGCCCGGCGCGAGCGCGCCGCGCATGATCAGCCACATGATCACTTCGGCGCCCTCGTTGCCGCCCAGGCGCATGTACTCCTCGATCGGCAGCGCCGCGAGCCGCGCCGGGTCGCGCTCGATCAGCTCGAGGAACTCGCGGTCCCAGGGCTCGTTGTTGAAGCCCGCGCGCTCGCCGATCATCTGGTGCGACAGGCCCCCGGTGCCGACCACGGCGACCTTCAGGTCCTCGGGGTAGCTCTCGATCGCCTTGCGAAGGGCTTTGCCAAGGGCAAAACATCTTTTTGGCTTTGGCAAGGGATGTTGCAGCACATTCACCACCAGCGGAATGACCTTGCCGGGCCAGTCGGGCTGCGCGGGCCACAGCATCGTCAGCGGCGAGTGCAGGCCGTGGTCGAGCGCGAGGCCCTGGAAGATCGACAGGTCGAACTCGTCGGCGAGGAGCGAGGCCGCGATGTGCCGCGCCAGGGCCGCGTGCCCCTTCAGCGGCGGTATGTTTCGCGCGCCGCGGCCCTCGTCGGCGATCGCGTAGCGCTCGCCCACGCCGAGCGCGAAGGTCGGGTAGTGGTCGAAAAAAAACGTGGTGGCATGGTCATTGAAGCACACCACGAGCACGTCGGGCCGCTTCTCGGCGAGCCACCGCGCGACCGGCGCGTATCCCTCGAACAGCGGCCGCCAGTCGGGATCGGCCTGCTTGCCGGCGTCGAACGCCATGGCGATGGTCGGCACATGCGAAGTGCCGATGCCGCCGATGATCCTCGCCATGGCGTGAATACTACTAAAATGCGGTCTGCAGGGGGCCCGCCAGCAAGCAACCGAGATGGCCGAAGAAGCCAAGCAGCCGTTCGATCCCGACGCGACCGTGCGCCAGCCGACCGCGGCGATCACCACCGATCCCGAGGACACGGTGCGGGGCCCGGTGTTCGATCCCGACGCCACGGTGAACCCGGCGGCGCGCGCCACGCTCGAGGATCCGGAAGCGACCATCCGCATCCCGAGCCCCGGCAAGCGCGCAAAGAAGAACCCGTTCGCACCGCACGCCCTGCCCGAGAGCCTGCAGGCGAACCTCGCCGCGCTGGGCGGCGTCAATCCCCTCATTGCGCTCGCCAATCCGCTGCTCGGCGCGGTGCCGCAGATCCGCCGCGCGCTCAAGCACCCGGACCCGGCGCGGCTGCGCGAGCGGCTGCGCGAGCAGATCGAGGCGCTGGAGACCGCCGCCATGTCCGCGGATATCCCGGACAAGGCGAACTACGTCGCGGTCTACGCGCTTTGCGCCCTGCTCGACGAATCCGCGGCCTCCACGCCCTGGGGGCGCGACTGGATCGAGAACGGGCTGCTGCGCGAGCTGCGCGACGCCACCGACGGGGGCGAGGGCTTCTTCAGGCAGCTCGAGAGCCTCGAGGCCGACCCGGACGGCAACGCCGACCTGATCGAATTGTTCTACGTTTGCATGGCGCTCGGCTTCGAAGGACGCTATCGCGGCGCCGCGGACGGCCGCCACGAGCTCGAGCGCCTGCGCGGCCGCGTCTACGCGCTCGTCTCCCGCAGGCGGCCGCGGCCGCGCGACGGCTTGTCGGAGCGCTGGCGCAGCGCGCTCGCGCCGCAGCCGGCCGCGCCG
>JBFLYF010000394.1:0-2656 GCA_040756795.1 Pseudomonadota bacterium | reverse complement strand
GTCGCCGACGGCACCAGCTGCCGGCAGCAGATCGCGCACGGCGCCGCGCGCGAGGCGCTGCACGTCGCGCGCGTGCTGGAGCGCGCACTCGCCTAGCGAGTCTTTCGACTCCAGAGAAAAAGCACGATGCCAGCCGCCACCATCGGCGCGCTCAGCCACTGGCCCATGCTGAGGCCGAGCGCGAGGAAGCCGAGGAAGGCGTCGGGCTCGCGCGCGAACTCGCAGACAAAGCGAGCGACGCCGTAGCCGATGAGAAACAGCGCCGAGACTTGCATGCGCGGGCGCAGGCGCGAGGAGAACCACCACAGCAGCGCGAAGAGCGCGAAGCCCTCGAGCGCCATCTCGTAGAGCTGCGACGGGTGCCGCGGCAAGGGACCCGCGTCGCGAAACACCATGCCCCAGGGCAGATCGGTCGCCCGCCCCCAGAGCTCGCCGTTGATGAAATTGCCCAGGCGCCCCGCGGCGATGCCGAGCGGCACGAGCGGCGCGATGAAATCCATCAGGTCCCACCAGTTGAGGCGCGCCCGCCAGGCGACCAGCGCGACCGCGGCGAGCACGCCGAGAAAGCCGCCGTGGAACGACATGCCGCCCTGCCAGATGGCGAAGATCTCGAGCGGGTGCGCGGCATAGTAGGCAGGCTTGTAGAAGAGGACGTAGCCGAGCCGGCCGCCGAGGATCACGCCCACCACGATGGCGAAGAGCAGATCGTCGAGCTGCGCGCGCGTGACCGGCGCGAGCCCGCGCACGATGCGGCGCGTGCCCAGCCACCAGCCCGCGGCGAAGCCCGCGAGGTACATGAGCCCGTACCAGCGCACCGCCAGCGGGCCGAGCGAGAACACGATCGGGTCGAAGTCGGGATGAGCGAGCACGGTGCGCAGATTAGCGCGCAATGCGGCGCGCGTGGAGCACCAGGTCGCGCCCCGCGGCCCCGCCCGGGCCGCCGAGCGCGTCCTTGCGCCAGGCGAGCCACAGGTCGAGCCGAGGGTGCGGGTCGGCGAGCTCGCGGTAGCGCACGCCGCGCCGGCCGAGGTTGGCGAGGCAGGCCGGAACGATCGCGACGCCCAGGCCGCTCGAGACCAGGCTCACCACGGTCTGCATCTGGATCGCCTCCTGCGCCACGCGCGGCACGAACCCGGCGCGCCGCGCGATCCCGGAGACGATGTCGTGCAGGCCGGGCGCAATTTCGCGCGGCGCCATGACGAAGGCCTCGCCGGCGAGCTCGCGCACCGCGAGGCGGGCGCGCCGCCGCGCCAGGCGGTGGCGCGCGGGCAGCGCGGCGAGGAAGCGCTCGCGCTGCACGACCATGTGCTCCAGGTCGGCGCCCGCGACCGGGGGCAGGAGCAGCCCGAAATCGAGCTCCCCCGCGGCGAGCGCGGCGGCCTGCTCGGGCGAGAGCATCTCGCGCAGCGCCAGCGCGACGCCCGGCCGCGCCGCCTTGTAGGCTTTGAGCAGTCCGGGCAGCACGCCATAGTCGGCAAGCGAGACAAAGCCGAGCCGCAGCCGCCCGCCCTCGCCCGCCGCCGTGCGCCGCACCTCGAGCAGCGCGTGCTCGAGCTGCGCGAGCAGCCGGCGCGCCTCCTCGAGAAAGCGCGCGCCCGCGGGGGTGAGCTCGACGCGGCGGCGCGTGCGCGCCAGCAGCGTCGCGCCCAGGCGCCGCTCGAGGTCGCGGATCGAGCGCGACAGCGGCGGCTGCGAGATGTGCAGCGCGGCGGCGGCGCGGCCGAAATGCAGGCGCTCGGCGACCGCGATGAAGTGGCGCAGCTGGCGCAGCTCCGGCGTATTCATGCTCAATAGGTATTAATGAGAGACTTCTATTGTATTGGATCGCAAGACAAGCCCTCGCGTAGACTCACCGGCGCGCCTACAGGAGGAAGCCATGACCAGCCCCATGAACCGCCGCTCCAGGATCATCACGCAGGGCGTCGCGCGCTCGCCGAACCGCGCGATGTTGCGCGCGGTGGGATTCCAGGACGGGGATTTCGAGAAACCGATCGTCGGCGTCGCCAACGGCCACTCGACCATGAACCCGTGCAACGCCGGCATCCAGCCGCTGGTGGACCGCGCCATGGCCGCGCTCGAGGCGGCGGGCGCCAAGCCGCAGGTGTTCGGCTTTCCGACGGTCACCGACGGCATCGGCATGGGCACCGAGGGCATGAAGTACTCGCTCGTCTCGCGCGAGGTGATCGCCGATGCGATCGAGACGGCGGTCAACGGCCAGCTCATGGACGGCGTGGTCTGCGTCGGCGGCTGCGACAAGAACATGCCGGGCAGCATGATGGCGATGGCGCGCATCAACGTGCCGGGCATCTTCGTCTACGCGGGCACCATCAAGCCCGGCTTCTGGAAGGGCCAGAAGCTCACCATCGTCAGCCCGTTCGAGGCGGTGGGCGCTTTCAGCGCCGGCAAGATGTCGCGGGAGGATTTCGACGGCATCGAGAAGAACGCCTGCCCGAGCGTCGGCGCCTGCGGCGGCCAGTACACCGCGAACACCATGTCCTCGTCGTTCGAGGCGCTCGGCATGAGCCTGCTCGGCTCCTCGCAGATGGCCTCGCCCGACCCGGAAAAGGCCGACTCGGCGGCGGCTTCGGCGCGCGCGCTGCTCGAGGCGGTGCGCCGCGACCTCAGGCCGCGCGACATCATCACGCGCAAGTCGATC
>JBFLYF010000393.1:0-2666 GCA_040756795.1 Pseudomonadota bacterium | reverse complement strand
GCTCGAAGGCGTGCGGGATCACCTCGAGGAAGGCGGCGCCGAGCAGCGCGCCGATCGCGAACGACACCAGCATGGGAATCCACGCGGTGCGCAGGAGCAGCGCCGCGGCCGCCGCCAGGGCGGAGAGCGTGCCGCCGGCCACGCTTGCGATCACGATCCAGGCGAGCGCCGTCATCGGGGGCGCGATTGTACTTCTACTCGAGCCAGATCGCGGCCGCCATGCGTTCCTTCGCGGCATCCCTTCGGTACGAGTAAAAGCGTTCCGAATCGGAGAAAGTACAAAAATCTCCTCCAAAAATTCTCCTGACACCCCGTGTCCCGAGGCGCCGGCGCGCGACCGCGTAGAGGTCGAGCAGCCAGTGCCCCGGCCGCGCCGGCGCGAACGCCGCCTGCGCCCCCGCGTCGCGCTCGAGGAAGGCGGCGCGCACCTCCTCGCCGACCTCGTAGGCGGCGGGGCCGATCGCGGGCCCGAGCCAGGCGAGCAGCCGCTCGCCGGGGACCTGCATTTCCCCGATCGCGGATTCGATCACCCCCGCGGCGAGGCCGCGCCAGCCGGCGTGCGCGATCGCCACCGCCTCGCCCGCTTCGTGCGCGAGCAGCACCGGCATGCAGTCCGCGACCGTCACGGCGCAGACGATGTTCTTTTGCTTCGCATAGGAACCATCCGCCACGGAACCGGAGGCCGAACAAGAAGCGTCCAGCACTTCAATGCCATGCACCTGCTTCAGCCAGACCGGATCCGAAGGCAACTGCAGGCGCAGGCGCGCCCTGCTCGCCGGCGTGCGCATGTCGCCGAGCGCGCGCGTCGTCACGAGCGCGCGCACGCGGGACGGCGCCGGCCAGTCCGGGACGATCAGCTCAGGGGCCACGGCGCAGGCGCGCGACCAGGCTTGCCATGTCGGCCGGCATCTCGGCGCTCCAGCGCATGGGCTTGCCGCTGCGCGGGTGCTTCAGCTCGAGAGCAGCCGCGTGCAGCGCCTGCCGCGGGAAGGACACGGCGTGGCGGGTGCCGCGGCGGTAGACGGCGTCGCCCACCAGCGGATGGCGGATGTGCTGCAGGTGCACGCGGATCTGGTGCGTGCGGCCGGTCTCGAGGCGGCACTCGATCAGCGCGGCGTCGCCGTAGCGCTCGAGCACGCGGAAGTGCGTGCGCGCCTCCTTGCCGCCTCGCGTGACCGCCATGCGCGTGCGCAGGCGCCGGTCGCGGCCGAGCGGCGCGTCGATCGCGCCGCGCGCCGGCGGGTCGCCGTGCACCAGCGCGAGGTAGGTGCGGCGCACGCTGCGCGCGGCGAGCTGCGCCGCGAGCCGCGCCTGCGCGGTGACGTTCTTCGCCACCACGAGCAGGCCGCTGGTGTCCTTGTCGAGGCGATGCACCAGCCCCGCGCGCGGCACGCCGCGCAACTGCGGCGCATGCGCGAGCAGCGCGTTGAGCAGCGTGCGGTCCGGGTTACCCGCGCCCGGATGCACCACGAGACCCGCCGGCTTGTCGATGACGATCAGGTCGGCGTCCTCGAACACGATCTCGAGCGCCATCGGCTGCGCCGCGGGCATCGCCGCGTCGGGCGCCGGCGGCGGCGAGAGCTCGACCGTCTCGCCGCCGATCGCCCTCGAGCTGCCCTCGCGCCGCGCGCGGTCGACGAGGATGTGCCCCGCCTTCAGCCAGGCCTGCAGGCGGTTGCGCGAATACTGCGGGAACAGGCGCGCCAGCGCCTGGTCGAGGCGCAGGCCGCCGAGCGACGCGGGCACGGTCGCCGAGAGCGGCGCGGCGAACGCGTCCTCCCAGTCGCGCGCCTCGCCGCCGGTATAATTCCTGCCCATGAAGCGCAGTGTAATCGCTCTCGCTTTCGCCCTGCTCGCCGCGGGCTGCAGCCTGCTGTCGCAGGAAACCGACGAGACCGCCGGCTGGTCGGCGCAGAAGCTCTACGGCGAGGCGAAGGACCGCATGAACTCGAAGGACTACGAGAAGGCGATCAAGTACCTCGAGAAGCTCGAGGCGCGCTTTCCGTACGGCCGCTTCGCGCAGCAGGCGCAGCTCGACGTCGCCTACGCCTACTGGAAGAACGGCGAGCGCGCCTCGGCGATCAGCGCCGCCGACCGCTTCATCAAGCTCTACCCGAACCATCCCAGCGTCGACTACGCGTACTACCTGAAGGGGCTGGTCAATTTCCACGAGAACCAGGGCCTGCTCAGCGTCCTCGATACGCCGGACATGTCGGAGCGCGACCCGAAGGGCACGCGCGAGGCGTTCGACGCCTTCAAGGAGCTCACCACGCGCTTTCCGCAGTCCAAGTACGCCGAGGACGCGCTCGCGCGCATGCGCTACCTCGTCAACCTGCTCGCGCAGCACGAGGTGCACGTGGCGCGCTACTACATGAAACGCCACGCCTACGTCGCGGCCGCCAACCGCGCCCAGTACGCGGTGCAGACCTACCCGCAGGCGCCCGCGGTCGAGGAGGCGGTGTTCATCATGGTGAAGGCCTACGACGCGCTCGGCATGGACGATCTGCGCAACGCCGCGGACCGCGTCATGCGCAAGAACTTCCCGCAGAGCAAGTACCTCACCGGCAAGGCGACGCGCGACGTGCCGTGGTGGAAGCTCTGGGACCCGGACTGGTGATCAGAGCTTGATGTTCTGGGAATTCGGGGACGGAGCCCGATTTCCCGCC
>JBFLYF010000392.1:0-2667 GCA_040756795.1 Pseudomonadota bacterium | reverse complement strand
CGCGGGCTGAACCGGACCGGATCGGGGGACGACATGGACAGGCAGTACCAGGCGCTGCAATTCCACCGCTTCGGCGAAGGCGCCGGCTTCCGGCGCCCGACGCAGCCCCAGGCGGCGCGCGTCACGCTCGAGTCGCTGGCGCTGGAGGTCATGACCGACCTGACGCGCACCAGCCCGGCAAGCATCCGGCCGCAGGCGCCGATCGACGGCGCCAACCACTTCATGCTCTCGCGCGGCGTGCGCCTGCTGCTGGTGGTGGACGAGCGCGAGACGGTGCTCGGCGTGGTCACCGCGACCGACCTGCTCGGCGAGAAGGCGATGCGCGTCGCCATGGACCGCGGGCTGAAGCGCGGCGAGCTGACCGTGGGCGACATCATGACGCCGGCGGCGCGCATGGAGGTGCTTGCGCTCGCCGAAGTCGAGGGCGCGCGCGTGGGGCACGTCCTGGAGACGCTGCGCAAGGCCGGCCGCCAGCACGTGCTGGTGGTGGACTTCGACGTCATTCCGCCCCGCCGCCTGATCGACCAGGCGGTGAAGCGCACCATGGTGCGCGGCATCTTCTCGCTCTCGCAGCTCGCGCGCCAGCTCGGCGTGTCGCTGCAGGGCGCCGGCGAGGTCGCGCTCACCTTCTCCGAGATCGAGGCCGCCCTGGGGAGATAGTGGGAGATAGGCGCCGCCTATCGGCTCTATCGCAAGAATCGATTTGCCAGCCCCGGGCGCAGGGCTTAGCTTTGCGGTTCGCTTCCCGCCAGACCAAAGGAGACCGTCATGCAGCTCAAAGGATCCAAGACGCACGAGAACCTCAAGGCCGCGTTCGCCGGCGAGTCGCAGGCGAACCGCAGGTACCTGTATTTCGCCGCCAAGGCCGACGTCGAGGGGCAAAACGACGTCTCGGCGATCTTCCGCTCGACCGCCGAAGGCGAGACCGGGCATGCCCACGGCCACCTCGAGTACCTCGAGCAGGTGGGGGACCCGGCGACCGACAAGCCGATCGGGCGCACGCGCCTGAACCTCGCCGCGGCGATCGCCGGCGAGACGCACGAATACACCGACATGTACCCGGGGATGGCGAAGACCGCGCGCGCCGAGGGCTTCAGCGAGATCGCCGACTGGTTCGAAACCCTGGCGAAGGCCGAGCGCTCGCACGCCAACCGCTTCCAGAAGGCCCTGGATAGCCTGGTTGACTAGGGAATGGGCGGAATCACCCCTGAAAGCCTGCTGACGCTGGAAGCCTACGCGCGCCAGCGCGGCGCGTGGCGCGCCCGCGTCATCGAGCACAAGAAGCGGCGCACCGTGCAGCTCGGCGAGCATGTCGTGCTGCTCTTCGAGGACGAGCTCACGGTGCGCTACCAGGTGCAGGAGATGCTGCGCATCGAGCGCATCTTCGAGGCCGACGGCATCCGCGGCGAGCTCGAGGCCTACAATCCGCTCATCCCGGACGGGGGCAACTGGAAGGCGACGATGATGATCGAGGTCCCCGAGCCCGACGAGCGGCGCCGGCGCCTCGCCGAGCTGAAGGGGATCGAGCGCCGCGTCTGGGTGCGGGTGCAGGGCTGCGGCGCCGTGCATGCGATCGCCGACGAGGACCTGGAGCGCAGCAACGAGGACAAGACCTCGTCGGTGCATTTCCTGCGCTTCGAGCTCGACCCCGCGATGCGCCGCGCGCTGAAAGCGGGTGCGGGCGTGGCCGTGGGGGTGGACCATCCACACTACCGCGCCGAGGCCGCCCTCGCGCCCGAGGTGCGCGACTCGCTCGCCGGCGACCTGGCATGAGGTGCCTCGCCGCGGCGCTGCTCGCGGCGCTGGCCGGCGCCGCCGCCGGGCAGAACACGAACGATCCGCAGGCATCGAGCGGCGGCAAGAGCAACTGGGAGCGCGAGCAGGAGGAGCGCGATTTCCGGGAGCGCGAGATCAGCCTGCCTGCGCCGCCCAGGCCCGAGACGCTGATCGAGTTCTTTCCCAGCGCGGCCGCGAGCTTCCGCTTCTTCGTCGATTCCGCATCGCTCTCGGTCGGCGAGGACGGCGTGGTCCGCTACACGCTGGTCGCGCGCAGCGCGCGCGGCGTCGACAACGTGAGCTACGAGGGCATGCGGTGCAAGAGCGGCACGTACCGCGTGTACGCCTACGCAAGCGCCGGCGCCTGGTCGCGCATTGATTCGGACTGGAAGCAGATCGAGCCGAAGAGCGTGCAGCGCTGGCACAACGAGCTGCGCAGCCGCTATTTCTGCCCGTTGCGCCTGACGATCCTGAGCGCCGCCGAGGGCGTCGATGCGCTTCGCCGCGGCGGGCACCCGCTCGCCAGGGGAATCGACGGCCGGGAGCGCTTCTAGAGCAGGACCAAATTGTCGCGGTGGATGAGCTCGGGCTCGTCCACGTAGCCGAGGATCGCCTCGATCTCTCCCGAGGGCCGGCGCGCGATCTTCCTCGATTCCTCGGCCGAGTAGTTGACCAGGCCGCGCGCGACCTCGCGGCCCTGGGGGTCGACGCAGGCGACCAGCGCGCCGCGCTCGAAGTCGCCGTGCACCGCGCTGACCCCGACGGGCAGCAGGCTGCGGCCGCCGCGCGACAGTGCCGCGACCGCGCCGGCGTCGAGCTCGAGCCGGCCGGCGACGCCGAGATGGTCGGCGAGCCATTGCTTGCGCGCGGCGAGCGGCGCGGTGCGCGCCC
>JBFLYF010000391.1:0-2668 GCA_040756795.1 Pseudomonadota bacterium | reverse complement strand
GGGCGTCGGCAGGAAGACGGCGAACGTGGTCCTGAACACCGCGTTCGGCCAGCCGACCGTGGCCGTGGACACGCACATCTTCCGCGTCGCCAACCGCACCGGCCTCGCCCCGGGCAAGGACGTGCTCGCGGTGGAGGAAAAGCTGCTGAAAGTCGTGCCGCCGGAATTCCTCAAGGACGCGCACCACTGGCTGATCCTGCACGGCCGCTACGTCTGCACCGCGCGCGCGCCCAAGTGCCCGGCGTGCCCGGTGCGCGACCTGTGCGCCTACAAGGCAAAGACCCGCGACGCGGGCTAGCGCTGGAAGTGCAGGCTCGACTTCTGGCTGGCGAACCACGCCGACACGTCCTCGATGTCCTGCTTCGAGAGCGGGTCGGCGAACGCCTTCATGATCGGGTTGGCGCGCTTGCCGGACTTGTAGTCCGAGAGCGCCTTGACGAGGTAGTCGTAGTACTGCCCGGCGAGGATCGGCTGGTCCGGGGCCGAGGGCTTGGCGCCGTCGGCGCCGTGGCAGGCGGCGCAGACCTGCGCCGCCTTCGCCTTGCCTTTCTCCGCGTTGCCTTTCGCATCGACCGCCGCGGAGAGGGAAAGCGAAACGAAAGCAAAAGCCAGAACCAGAGTCCTCATTTCGGCCCCCCGGCGTAGTAGGCCGCGAGGTCGAGGATGTCCTTGTCCGACAGGCTCGCCGCGATGCCGCGCATCGAGGGATGGCTGCGCTGCCCGGCCTTGTAGGCCTTGAGCGCGGCGACCAGGTAGGCCGCCTGCTGCCCGCCGAGCTTCGGCACGTGATACACGTCCGGGTACGCGGTCCGGTAGCCGGCGATGCCGTGGCAGCCCTCGCACATCGCGATCTTCTTGTGCGCCTCCTTCGGGTCGCCCGCGGGGGCGGGCTGCTGCGCGAGCGCCGGGGCGGCGAGAAGCATGCCGGCGAGCAAGGCAACTGAGCGGATTGTCATTCTTGTAGGTCGAAGGTCCCGGAAAAGACGGCCCGATTATAATGGCATTTTGGCAAAAGGAATCGCGATGCGCTTCAACGGCTCCGCCGAGTACGTCTCCACCGACGACCTGACGCTCGCGGTCAATGCGGCGATCACGCTGCAGCGCCCGCTGCTCGTCAAGGGCGAGCCGGGCACCGGCAAGACCATGCTCGCGGTGCAGGTGGCGAAGGCGCTCGGCCTGCCGCTGCTCGAGTGGCACATCAAGTCCACCACCAAGGCGCAGCAGGGCCTGTACGAGTACGACGCGGTCTCGCGGCTGCGAGATTCGCAGCTCGGCGACGCGCGCGTGCACGACATCCACAACTACATCGTCAAGGGCATGCTGTGGCAGGCGTTCGCCGCCGACTCGCCGGTGGTGCTGCTGATCGACGAGGTCGACAAGGCCGATATCGAGTTCCCCAACGACCTGCTGCGCGAGCTCGACCGCATGGAGTTCTACGTCTACGAGACGCGCGAGCTGGTGAAGGCGAGGCACCGGCCGATCGTCTTCATCACCTCGAACAACGAGAAGGAGCTGCCCGACGCGTTCCTGCGCCGGTGCTTTTTCCACTACATCCGCTTCCCCGACAAGGAGACGATGGAGCGGATCGTCGGGGTGCACTACCCGAGCCTGAAGAAGTCGCTGCTCCGGGAGGCGATGGAGGTGTTCTTCGAGGTGCGCGAGGTGCCCGGCCTGAAGAAGAAGCCCTCGACCTCGGAGCTGCTGGACTGGTTGAAGCTGCTGCTCGCCGAGGACATCCCGCCGGATGCGCTGCGCTCCAAGGACCGCAAGACCATCATCCCGCCGCTGCACGGCGCGCTGCTCAAGAACGAGCAGGACGTGCACCTCTTCGAGCGGCTGGTGTTCATGACGCGCGCCAAGGGCGGATGACGAAGCTGCCGATCCTGGTTCTGGCTCTCGGCGCGGCGCTTCCCGCGCTCGCCGATTTCCAGGACGGCGTCAGAGCGGCGCAGGCGGGCGACTACGCGACCGCGCTGCGCGAATGGCAGCCGCTCGCCGGGGGCGGCCACCGCGACGCCCAGTTCAACCTCGGGCTGCTCTACGAGAACGGGCTCGGCGTGCAGCGCGACGCCGCGCGGGCGGCGCAATGGTACCGGCGCGCCGCCGAGCAGAACGACGCGGTCGCGGCGGCCTACCTCGCGGAGATGTACGCCAAGGGCCTGGGCGTGGGGCGCGACGATGCGGAGGCGCTGCGCTGGTACCGGCAAGCCGCCGAGCGCGGCCACGCCGCCTCGCAGTACAACGTCGGCCTGTTCTACGCGCTGGGGCGCGGCATCGCGCCGAGCGACGTGCAGGCGCTCGCCTGGCTGACCGTGGCGCTGGAGAACGGCGCCGCCCCGACCGAGCTGCCCGGCCTGCTCAGGCGCAACATGAGCAGCGCGAGCCGGCGGGAAGCCGCGCGCCTGGCCGACGACGTGCGGCGGCGCTGCAGCCTCGAGTAGGGACCGGCCGGCGCCCGCGGGTTGACCGGCGTCAAAGGCGCGGCCGGCGGACGCGCCCCGGCCCCCTACCCGGCGCCCGGGCGCGCGGGTAGAATCGTTTGGGCCACAAACGATTGGGAGGGCAATCAAATGCATGGCAAACCGCTTTGCGCGCTGGTCTCCGGCGCGCTGCTCGCCGCGGCCGCCACCGGCGCGCTCGCCCAGCAGCACAGCTTCAAGCTGCACCA
>JBFLYF010000390.1:0-2673 GCA_040756795.1 Pseudomonadota bacterium | reverse complement strand
GGCGAGCAGGCGCGGCCCCGCGACCGGCGTGAAGGGCACGGCGCAAAGCAGCTTCGGGTAATAGGCGAGGCCGTGCCGCTCGTAGGCGTCGGCCCAGGCCCAGTCGAAGACGTACTCGCCGTAGGAGTGGGATTTCAGGAACAGGGGCGCCGCGCCGACCAGCTTGCCGTCTCGTTCAAGCAGGACGATCCGGGGGTGCCACCCCGTGCGCTCGCTCGCGCAGCCGGTGTCGATCAGCGCCGAGAGGAACTCGTGGCTCGTGAACGGATCGCCGCCGGTCGCAGGATCGCCTGCGGCGACGGCGTTCCAGTCCCGCGCGGCAATGCCCGCGAGATCCTCGGCCACGCGCAGGCGTTCGCTCGCCATGGCCCAATTATAGAATTACACGCTACAATTCCACGCTCCCCCGGGGAGTTCGACCATGAAGAAGATCGAAGCGATCGTGAAGCCGTTCAAGCTCGACGAGGTGCGCGAGGCGCTCTCGGAAGTCGGCGTCACCGGCCTCACCGTGACCGAGGTCAAGGGCTTCGGCCGGCAGAAGGGCCACACGGAGCTCTACCGCGGCGCCGAGTACGTGGTCGACTTCCTGCCCAAGGTGAAGATCGAAGTGGTCGTCACCGAAGGCCAGGTCGAGGGCGCGATCGAGGCGATCGTGAAGTCGGCGCGCACCGGCAAGATCGGCGACGGCAAGATCTTCGTCACCGCGGTCGAGCACGTGGTGCGCATCCGCACCGGCGAAACCAACGAAGCCGCAGTCTAGAAGATCGGGGACGGAGCCCGATCTGACGCCGGTCGATGCCGCTTCGAAGATCGGGCTCCGTCCCCGATCTTTCCCGTCTAGCTTTTCGTTCTGAGAAGTACCAGTACCGCTCCGCCGCCGCCCTCGGCGGCGGGCGCCTGGCAGAAGGCGAGCACCGCGTCGCGCTGCGGCAGCCATTTCCTCAGCTTCGCCTTGAGCACCGGCTCGCGGTTGCGCGAGCCGAGGCCCTTGCCGTGCACGATGCGCACGCAGCGCCGCCCCCGGGAGACCGACTCGCGCAGGAAGGCCTGCAGCGCCGCGGCGGCCTGGACCCGGTTGTGGCCGTGCAGGTCGAGCTCGCCCTGGATCACCCAGTGGCCGCGGCGCAGCTGGCGCAGCACGCGGCGCGGCAACCCCGCGCGCAGGTAGGCCAGCTCCTCGCCCGAGTCGAGCGCGTCTTCGAGCGAGACCGGGCCGGCCAGGCTCTCGGCGAGCGCCGCCTGCTCGTCGCGCAGCCGCTGGCGCGCCACGGGCGCCGGCGGCGGCCGTTGCGGCAGGACCCGACGGGGCGTCTTGAGAGGCGCGACGCCGGCAACCGCCTTGCGGAACTCATCCCGCGCCTCATCCGATTTCATCGAGGTACTTCTCCGCATCCAGCGCCGCCATGCAGCCGCTGCCCGCGCTCGTCACCGCCTGGCGATAGACATGGTCCTGGACGTCGCCCGCGGCGAACACGCCGGGCACGCTGGTCGCGGTAGAGCCGCCCTCCCGGCCGCCGCGCGTGACGATGTAGCCGTTCTCCATCTCGAGCTGCCCGGCGAAGATCTGCGTGTTGGGCGTGTGGCCGATGGCGATGAACAGCCCCTTGAGCATGAACTGCCTCGTTTTCCTCGTCTTGACGTTGGCAACGCGAATTCCGGTCACCCCGCTCGCGTCGCCCAGCACCTCCTCGAGCACCGAGTCGAGCTCGAGGGCGATCTTGCCCTCGGCGACGCGCTTCATCAGCTTGTCGACCATGATCTTCTCGGCGCGGAACCGGTCGCGCCGGTGCACCAGCGTCACCTTGCTGCAGAGATTGGCGAGGAACAGCGCCTCCTCCACCGCGGTGTTGCCGCCGCCGACCACCGCCGCCTCCTGCCCCTTGTAGAAGAAGCCGTCGCAGGTGGCGCAGGCCGAGACGCCCTTGCCCAGGTACTGCTGCTCGCTCGGCAGGCCGAGGTACTTCGCCGAGGCGCCGGTGGCGATCACCAGCGCGTCGCAGGTATAGGCCGCGGCGTCGCCCTGCAGCCTGAAAGGACGCGCCGCGAGATCCGCGCTCGCGACGTGGTCGAAGACGATCTCGGTGTCGAAGCGCTCGGCGTGCTTGAGGAACCGCGCCATCAAATCGGGGCCCTGTACCCCCTCGGCGTCGGCGGGCCAGTTGTCGACGTCGGTCGTGGTCATCAGCTGCCCGCCCTGCGCGATGCCGGTGACGAGAACGGGCTTGAGGTTGGCGCGTGCCGCATAGACCGCGGCGGTGTAGCCGGCCGGGCCCGAGCCGAGGATCAGCAGCCGAGCGTGCTTGGTCGTAGTCGCCATCCTGCGAGTATAAGCGAGCGGTTCTGCTAACATAGACCGATGGCCGCGACTGCGACAACGGTTTCGACCACGGTTCTCAAGTCGGTGCCGCTGTTCGCGAGCTTCGGCGACGAGCAGCTGCGCACGCTGGTGTCGGTGGTCACGCGCCGCAGCGCGCCGCGCGGCTCGGTGATCATGGCCGCGGGCGACCCGATCGATTCCCTGTACATCGTCATCTCCGGGCGGCTGAAGGTGATGATGGGCGACGCCGACGGCAAGGAGGTGATCCTCTCGCTCATCGGCCCGGGCGAGTTCTTCGGCGAGATGGGCCTGATCGACGACAGCCCGCGCTCGGCGAGCGTGGTCGCGATCGAGCC
>JBFLYF010000039.1:0-14374 GCA_040756795.1 Pseudomonadota bacterium | reverse complement strand
CGCGGCGCTCGAGCGCCACCTTGACGCCGTCGGCGGTGTGCGGGTCGATCACGACCCCGTATTTCTCGTGCACCGACCGGATCGTCGCCAGGCGGTCGGCATGGGTGCTCCTGCCGGAGGCGAAGCCCTCGCGCTGCGCTTCGAGCTTGAATTCATTCTGCAGGAAGCATTCCTTCAGTCTGGAGGCGTCTCGATCCAGCAGCTCGAAAACATACCTCTCGAAGTTCGAGGCCCGGGAGATGTCCATCGAGGGGCTCGAGGTGGGGATGACCGTCTTGCGCACCCGGTACCTCCCGGTGCGAAAGAACTCGTCCAGGACGTCGTTCTCGTTGCTCGCCAGCACCAGCGTGCGCACCGGCAGGCCCATGCGGCGCGCGACGTAGCCGGCGTAGATGTTGCCGAAGTTGCCGGAGGGGACGGCAAACGATACCTCGTCAGAATTTTCTCTCGTGATTCCAAAATACCCCTTGAAGTAATAAACGACTTGCGCCGCGATCCGCGCCCAGTTGATCGAGTTCACCGCGCCGATGCGGTAGCGCGCCTTGAACGCGGCGTCGGCGTTGACCCGCTTTACCACGTCCTGGCAGTCGTCGAACGTGCCCTTCACCGCGAGGTTGTGGATGTTGCCGTCCTGCAGGCAGTACATCTGCGCGCTCTGGAACGCGCTCATGCGGCCGTGCGGCGAGAGCATGTACACCTCGATGCCGCGCTTGCCGCGCAGCGCGTACTCCGCGGCCGAGCCGGTGTCGCCGGAGGTGGCGCCGAGAATGTTCAGGGTTCCGCCCTTGCCCTTCAGGAGCGATTCGAAAAGAAAGCCCAGCAGCTGCAGGGCGATGTCCTTGAAGGCCAGAGAGGGACCGTTGGAGAGGCCGAGCAGGTGCAGCCCCGGCTCGAGCGTCCTGAGGGGGGTTATTTCTTCGGATTGAAACTTCTCTTTCGTGTACGTCCGCGAAACGATCTCTCTCAAATCCGCCACGTCGTCCATGAACAGGCGCAGGATCGCGTAGGCGAGCTGCGGATAGCTCATCGGCCTCAGCTCGGCGAGCGAAACCCGCGGAAACGCCTCCGGCACGTACAGCCCGCCGTCGGGCGCGAGGCCCTCGAGGACGATCTCGCTGAAGCGCCTGCCCGGCGCCCCGCCGCGGGTCGAGACGTAATGCACTACAGCAGCTCTTCGAGGCGGATGCGCGTCACCTTGCCGAGCACGCTCGGCAGCTTCTCGATGCGCGCCATGGCGGCATCCACGTTCTTCTCGACGGCGCGGTGCGTGAGCATGACGATGTCGACGCGCCGCTCGCGCTCGCGCGGCTCCTTCTGCACCATGGCGCCGATCGAGATCCGCGAGTCGGCGAGGATGCGGGTGATGTCCGCCAGCACGCCGGGCCGGTCCTTCACGCGCATGCGCAGGTAATACGACGTCTCTATTTCTCCGATTGAAAGAATCCGCACGCTCGACAGCTGATCCGGCTGGAACGCGAGGTGCGGCACGCGGTGCTCCGGGTCGGCGGTGATGAGGCGCGTCACGTCCACGAGGTCCGCCACCACCGCGCTCGCCGTGGGCTGGCTGCCCGCGCCGGCGCCGTAGTACAGCGTCGGCCCTACCGCGTCGCCCTTCACCAGGATCGCGTTCATCACGCCCTCGACGTTGGCGATCAGGCGCCGCGCCGGGACGAGCGTGGGATGCACGCGCAGCTCGATCCCCTTGCCCGTTTTCTTGGTGATGCCCAGCAGCTTGATCCGGTAGCCGAGCTCCTCCGCGTAGCGGATGTCTTCCTGGGTGAGCCTCGCGATGCCCTCCTTGAAGCACTTGCCGAACTGCATCGGGATGCCGAAGGCGAGCGCCGAGAGGATGGTGAGCTTGTGCGCGGCGTCCACGCCTTCGATGTCGAACGTGGGGTCGGCCTCGGCGTAGCCGCGCTTCTGCGCGTCCTTCAGCGCCGTGGCGAACGGCAGCCCCTTGTCGCGCATCTCGGAGAGGATGAAGTTCGAGGTGCCGTTGATGATGCCGGCGATCCACTCGATACGGTTCGCCGCCAGCCCCTCGCGCAGCGCCTTGATGATCGGGATGCCGCCGCCGACCGAGGCCTCGAAGGCGACCATGACGTCCTGCTTCTGCGCCGCGGCGAAGATCTCGTTGCCGTGCGTCGCGAGCAG
Source organism: Pseudomonadota bacterium (assembly GCA_040756795.1). Classification (GTDB taxonomy): domain Bacteria; phylum Pseudomonadota; class Gammaproteobacteria; order Burkholderiales; family SG8-39; genus RBG-16-66-20. The sequence continues at coordinate 12,220 of JBFLYF010000039.1, read as the reverse complement.
CGCCTTGTTGGCCGTGACCACGTGCTTGCCGCGCCGGATCGCCTCGAGCACGAGGTCCCTGGCGACGGTGTATCCGCCGATCAGCTCTACGACGATGTCGATGTGCTTCTGCTTGACGAGAGAGAAGGCATCGGCGGTGGTCTTCGCCTTCCGGCCTACGATCTTCCTCGCCCGGGCAAGGTCCTTGTCGGCAACTTCGGCGATCCTGATCGCCCGGCCCGCCCGCCGCTGGATCTCGTCGGCGTTGCGGCCGAGCACGTCCCAGACGCCGCTGCCGACCGTGCCGATGCCGAGCAGGCCCACATTGATGGGCTTCACGCGGCACCCTTCAGGAGGCCGTCCTTTCTGAACATGTCGCGCACGCCGCGCAGCGCCTGGCGCAGGCGGTGCTCGTTCTCGATCAGCGCGATGCGCACGTGGCCGTCGCCGTACTCGCCGAAGCCGACTCCCGGCGAGACCGCGATCTTCGCCTCGGCGAGCAGGCGCTTCGCGAACTCGATGCTTCCCATTCCCGCGTAGGACTCGGGGATCTTCGCCCAGACGTACATCGAGGCCTTCGGGTTCTCCACCATCCAGCCGATGTCGTGCAGCCCTTTGACCATTACGTCCCTGCGTTTCTGATAGGTTTCTCTGATAGAAGAAACACAATCCTGCGGCCCCTCCAGAGCCACGATCGAGGCGACCTGGATCGGCGTGAAGCTGCCGTAGTCGTGGTAGCTCTTGATGCGCGCGAGCGCGTTCACCAGATCGGCGTTGCCGACCATGAAGCCGATCCTCCAGCCCGCCATGTTGTAGCTCTTCGACATGGTGAAGAACTCGACCGCGACCTCGCGCGCGCCGGGCACCTGCATGATCGAGGGCGCGCGGTAGCCGTCGAAAGTGATGTCGGCGTAGGCGAGATCGTGCACGACGAGAATGCCGTGCAGCCTTGCCAGGGACATCACCTTCTGGAAGAAATCCAGCTCGACGCATTGCGCGGTCGGGTTCGACGGGAATCCCATCACCAGCATCTTCGGCTTGGGGATCAGCTCGTGGATCGCGCGCTCGAGCTCCGCGATGAAGTCCACGCCGGGCGTCATGCGCACCGAGCGGATGTCGGCGCCGGCGATGATCGCGCCGTAGATGTGGATCGGGTACGAGGGGTTGGGCACCAGCACCGTGTCGCCGCGCTCCAGCGTCGCGAGCATCAGGTGCGCGAGGCCCTCCTTCGAGCCGATGGTGACGATCGCCTCGGCGTTCATGTCGAGCTCGACCGAATAGCGCCGCCGGTACCATTCGCAAATCGCTTTTCTCAGCCTGGGAATGCCCCTGGAGACGGAATAGCCGTGCGTATCCTGCCGTCGCGCGGCCTCGACGAGCTTGTCGACGATGTGCTGCGGCGTGGGCCCGTCGGGGTTGCCCATCGACAGGTCGATGATGTCCTCGCCCCGGCGGCGCGCGGCCATCTTCAGCTCGTTGGTGATGTTGAAGACGTACGGCGGCAGCCGCTTAATCCTTGAAAATTCGCGCATTTTGCAATTCTAGCTTGTAGAATTGCCGGGGTGAAATTCCAAGCCGCCGCGCCGACCGGCCTGAACACCTTCTCCGGCTACGGCGACGGCTACGTGCTGGTGAACGGCGAGCGCCACGAGGCGAGCCTGATCGTCCTGCCCGAGAGGATCTTCCCCTGGGACGTCGCCGGCTTCGATTCCCTGCGCGAGGCGCATTTCGAGGTTTTTCTCGGCCTGGACATCGAGATTCTCCTTCTCGGCACCGGCCCGAGGCAGCGCTTTCCCCATCCCCGCCTGACCCACGCGCTGATGCGCAAGCGCGTCGGCATCGAGGCGATGGACCTGCACGCCGCCTGCCGCACCTATAACTTCCTCATGGACGAGGGGCGCAGGGTCGCCGCAGCCCTGCTGTTTGCCTAGATGTTCAAGAATTTTCAGAAAAAGAAAATCCGGACCCGGGGCGCCACGATCAATCTGGTCGTCGGCGGCAGCGGGCCGCCGGTGCTGCTCCTGCACGGCTACCCGGAGACGCACGTGATGTGGCACAAGGTCGCGCCGCGGCTGGCGCGCGACTACACGGTGGTCTGCGCCGACCTGCGCGGCTACGGCGACTCCTCCAAGCCGAAAGGCCTGCCCGATCACTCGAACTACTCCAAGCGCGCCATGGCGCGCGACATGGTCGAGGTGATGCGCGCGCTCGGCCACCGGCGCTTCCACGTCGTCGGCCACGACCGCGGCGCGCGCGTAGGGCATCGCCTGGCGCGCGACCACGGCGCGCGCGTGCGCTCGCTCACCGTGATGGACATCTCGCCGACGCTGAAGATGTACCAGAGCACCGACAAGGCGTTCGCCACCGCGTACTACCACTGGTTCTTCCTCATCCAGAAGCCGCCGCTGCCCGAGATGCTGCTGAAGAATCAAGTACCGGGATACATCCTCGGACGCATTGGACGAGGCAGATCCGGCCTGAAGCATTTTTCGAAGGAAGCGCAAAAGGCGTACATCAAGGCTTTCAGGGACCCGCGCACCATCCATGCGACCTGCGAGGACTACCGGGCGGCAGCCACCATCGACCTGGTGCACGACAAGAAAGACCTGGGAAAGAAACTTCGGATGCCCGTGCTCGTGCTGTGGGGCAAGCAGGGCGTGATCGAGCGCATGTTCAGGCCGCTCTCGGACTGGCGCGCGGTGGCGCGCGACGTGCGCGGCCGCGCGCTCGACTGCGGCCACTTCCTGCCCGAGGAAAAGCCGGACGAGGTCCTGCGCGAGCTGCGGCGCTTCCTCGCGCGCTGCTCCTAGGGAGAGCTACACACGAGGTTTTTACACTCGCGCGCCGGTCTTGGTGCGGCGCCGCGGAGTGCGGCGCAATTCCCTCTTGAGCGCGGCAAGGGTCGTCACATTGCCACGGCGTACCTCGGCGCGCGCCCTGCTGATGATTTCCGTGAGTTGCGGGCTCCCGGCCAACCCTCTCCCGGCCGAAGAAGCTGCCCTGCTCACACCTAGGCGCATTCCCATGGCATTCAATATGGCCGTCAAGCTCCTCAATTCCGGATTCCCGTTTCCGGACAAGCTCCTGTAGAGCGTCGTCGGATTCAGCCGCGCCTTGCGCGCGAGCTGCGCTACCCCGCCGAACGCCTCCGCGACATAGCGCAGCGCGGTCATGATCTCCTGCTGATCGCCGTCGCCAAAGACGGCGTTCAGATACGCCGCGGCGAATTTCGGCTGCCGGCGAAAGGTCGCCACCGTGCCCTCTTCATGGGTCTCGCTCGCCGCGCGGGGCGCCCTTGCTTGGACCGCCTGCTTCACCCGGTTCTCCTCAGATAGTCTTTCCAGTTCTCGATGGCGCGATCGATGTCCGCGTCCTGCGTGCCTTTGCTGCCCCCGCAGAGCAGCAGCACGATCTCCTTGCCCGACCGTGCGTAGTAGATCCTGTACCCCGCTCCGACATCCACTCTCAATTCCCACACGCCGCCGCGGCAGTAGGCATGATCCCCGAACCCTCCGCCCCTCAGCCGCTCGATCCGGCGCAGAACGGCCACCTTGGCCCGCATGTCCCGCAGCCGCTCCAGCCACTCGCGGTAAGGCGAACGCCCGTCGGGCGTGAGGTAATGCAGTATCTGCATGGCGATTATCGCTTATAAGCGAAAACCGCGCAACCTCGCCTGCGGGCGGAAGTGCATGAAATCGTCGAAGCCTCCCCAGAGCAGGCTAACGCAGTCCGCGCGCTATCGTTGACGCCGCGCAACGCTCTGCATTTTCACTTTGGAATCCTTGTGTCCCGCATGCGTCACGCTTGGATGGCGCAGACAGTCGGGGCGATTTGAAAGCCGCTTCCAATAGCCTGAATCGCTCACCTACAACAACCTCCCGTTGCCGAGCAATCCGAGCAGCACACAGGTGGGCGCGCGATCCAGCGCGAAGCAAAGAACGTACTGCAGTGTCGCTCGAAGTACGAGAAATCCACCTTGGCAGACCTTTACGATCCGCTCGCTATGCCGGAAGATCCAACGGAAGCGCACCTCGCGCTCGACCGCGCCGTCGACGAAAAAGCCCGCGAAATCAGCCCACTAGGTCTTCTTGCGCGCGCGCTTGCAGGCGCAGCGAAAAACATGTTCAATGAAGGCGTTGCGACGCATAGCTCACACGGTTTGCTAAGAAACCGGGCGCATGGCGGGTAAGGCGGTCAAGGACTTCACGCTCCCTTCGACCGGCGGCGGGACGTTCCGCCTCTCCGAGCGGCGCGGCAAGAAGCTGGTCCTGTACTTCTATCCCAAGGACAACACCCCCGGCTGCACCGCCGAGGGCGCGGATTTCCGCCAGCGCCACGCCGCCTTCGTCGGCGCGGGCGCCGAGGTCTGGGGCATCTCGCGCGACTCGGTGAGGTCGCACGAGGGCTTCAAGGCGAAGATGAAGTTCCCCTTCGAGCTGCTCTCGGACGCGGACGAGGCGGCCTGCGCGCAGTTCGGGGTCATCAAGATGAAGAGCATGTACGGCAGGAAGGTCCGCGGCATCGAGCGCAGCACCTTCGTCCTCGACGGCGAAGGGCGCCTGGCGCGCGAATGGCGCGGGGTCAAGGTTCCGGGTCACGCAGAGGAGGTATTGAACTTTGTTAAAAGCCTATGATGCAGAGCAGTCCGAAGCCGAAGTCGCCGTCGCCGACGCAATGCCGAAAGCCCCCCGCCCGCCGCGCAAGCCCAGAGTGAAGAAGCTGTTCGTGCTCGACACGAACGTGCTGATGCACGATCCCGCGTGCCTGTTCAGGTTCGAAGAGCACGACGTCTACCTGCCGATGGGGACGCTGGAGGAGCTCGACAACCACAAGCAGGGCATCTCGGACGTTGCGCGCAACGCGCGCCAGGCGAGCCGCTTCCTCGACGAGATCGTCTCCGGCGCGGTGGCCGACATCCACGCCGGCCTGCCGATCAGAACCCGGGACAGCCGGCCGTCGAAAGGGCGCCTGTTCCTGCAGACCGAGGCGATCAACGGCGACCTGCCGGCCACGCTCGCCGCGGGCCGCAGCGACAACCGCATCCTGCAGGTGCTGCGCCACCTCGCGAAGAAGGAGCCGGCGCGCGAGGTGATCCTGGTGTCCAAGGACATCAACATGCGCATCAAGGCGCGCGCGCTGGGGCTCGCCGCCGAGGACTACTACAACGACAAGGTGCTCGAGGACACCGATCTTCTCTATACCGGGGTGCGCAGGCTGCCGGCGGATTTCTGGGAGCGCCACGGCCGCGACATGGAGTCCTGGAAGAAGGAGGGCCACACCTACTCCCGCCTGCGCGGGCCGCTGGTGCCGCAGCTGCAGCTGAACGAGTTCGTGTTCGACGAGTCGGGCGAGCGGCCGCTCTACGCGCTGGTGAAGGAGAAGGCCGGGCGCACCGCGGTGATCGAGACGCTGCGCGACTACTCGCACGCCAAGAACGCGGTCTGGGGCATCACCGCGCGCAACCGCGAGCAGAACTTCGCGCTCAACCTGCTCATGAACCCGCAGATCGACTTCGTCACGCTGCTCGGCCAGGCCGGCACCGGCAAGACGCTGCTCACCATCGCCTCGGGCCTGACTCAGGTGCTGGACGAGAAGCGCTACTCGGAAATAATCATGACTCGCGTCACCGTGCCGATCGGCGAGGACATCGGCTTCCTGCCGGGCACCGAGGAGGAGAAGATGCAGCCCTGGATGGGCGCGCTCGAGGACAACCTCGACATCCTCAACGTCTCGGACGAGTCGGGCGGCGAATGGGGCCGCGCCGCGACGCGGGATCTCGTTCGCGCGCGCATCAGGATCAAATCTCTCAACTTCATGCGCGGCCGCACCTTCGTCAACAAGTGGCTGGTGATCGACGAGGCGCAGAATTTGACGCCCAAGCAGATGAAGACCCTGATCACGCGCGCCGGCCCCGGCACCAAGGTGGTGTGCCTGGGCAACATCGCGCAGATCGACACCCCCTACCTGACCGAGGGCAGCTCGGGCCTCACCTTCGTCGTAGACCGCATGAAGGGCTGGGCGCACGCCGGGCACGTGACGCTGGCGCGCGGCGAGCGCTCGCGTCTTGCGGACCACGCCGCCGAAGCGCTCTGATTTCTGCTAGGCTTCTCCGCCTTTTCCGGAAGGATTCTCTTCAGATGAGACGCGCGATCCTTTTTGCTGCATTCCTGGCGTTTGCGCTGCCCGCAGCCGCGCAGCCGAAGGAATACGAACCGCAGGTCGGCCAGGCCGGCAAGGACGTGATCTGGGTGCCGACGCCCGACGAGGTGGTCGAGCGCATGCTGCGCATGGCGCAGGTCACCAGGGACGACTTCGTCGTCGACCTCGGCGCCGGCGACGGCAAGATCGCGATCGCGGCGGCGAAGAAGTTCGGCGCGCGCTCGATGGGCATCGAGTACAACCCGGACATGGCGAAGCACGCCATGCGCAACGCCGAGAAGGCGGGCGTCGCCGGCCGGGCGAAGATCGTGCAGGGCGACATCTTCGCCAGCGACTTCACCCAGGCCACCGTGGTCACGATGTACCTGCTGCCGGCGCTCAACCTGAAGCTGCGCCCGCAGCTCCTGCAGATGCGCCCGGGCACGCGCGTCGTGTCGCACTCCTTCACCATGGAGGACTGGGAGCCCGACGAGACCTCCAGCATGGACGGCCGGCGCGCCTACTTCTGGATCGTGCCGGCGAACGTGATGGGCAGCTGGACGCTGGAGGCCGCGGGCGAGAAGCGCGAGCTGGCCCTCGAGCAGAAGTTCCAGAAGATCGAGGGCTCGGTGGTCGCCGGCACCATGCACATGGGGCTGCGCGAGGCGCGCCTGCGCGGCTTCATGATCAGCTTCGCCTGGGTCGACCAGGCGGGCGTGCGCCGCGACTTCAGCGGCCGCATCACCGGCGGCAGGATGGAAGGCTCCTTCCGCGCCGACAACGGGACGGAAGGACGCTGGACGGCGGTAAAGAGGTAAAACCCTAAGTTAGTTTCTTGTGTGTCCCGTCGCAGAAGGGCTTGTTGCCGCTCCTCTTGCAGCCGCAGAGCCACACCTTCTGCGCTTCCGTCATGGTGAATTTCACCGGCGTGAACTCGGTGGTCTTGTGCGAGCCGTCGCAGAACGGCTGGCGCTTGGACTGCCCGCACTGGCACCACCAGTAGTCGCCGGGCGCGAGCTCCACGGCGTACGGCCCCTTCTGCGCGATCATCGGCTCGGCCATGGCGTGCCTCCGTTGCTCAAGCGTCGTCAGGAGAACCCGCCGCCCTGCGCCAGGTTCTCGAAGCGCGTGTACTGGCCGAGGAAGGCGAGCTCGACGCGGCCGATCGGGCCGTTTCTCTGCTTGCCGATGATCACCTCGGCCTTGCCCTTGGACTCGGGCTTCTCCGGGAAATAGACCTCGTCGCGGTAGATGAAGAAGATGACGTCGGCGTCCTGCTCGATCGCGCCCGACTCGCGCAGGTCCGACATCATCGGCCGCTTGTCGTTGCGCGTCTCCAGGGCCCGGTTGAGCTGCGACAGCGCGATCACCGGCACCTCGAGCTCCTTGGCGAGCGCCTTCATCGAGCGCGAGATCTCGGAGAGCTCGGTGGCGCGGTTCTCGCCCTCGTGCGTGGCCGACATGAGCTGCAGGTAGTCCACCACCACCAGCCCCAGCTTGCCGCACTGGCGGCGCATGCGCCGCGCGCGCGCGCGCAGCTCGAGCGCGTTGAGCGCCGCCGCCTCGTCGATGAAGATCGGCGCGTTGTGCAGCCGCTCCATCGCCGAGGACAGCCGTCCCCATTCCTCGTCGGCGAGGCGCCCGGTGCGCATCTTGTGCTGGTCGACGCGCGCGATCGACCCCAGCATGCGCATCGCGAGCTGCGTGCCGCTCATCTCCATGCTGAAGATCGCCACCGGCAGGCCGTTGTCGACCGCGACGTGCTCGGCCATGTTGAGCGCGAGCGCCGTCTTGCCCATCGAGGGGCGCCCGGCGACGATGATCAGGTCGCCCGGCTGCAGCCCGGCGGTCTTCTCGTCCAGGTCGATGAAGCCGGTCGGCACGCCGGTGACGTCGGACTTGTTCTCCTGGTGGTAGAGGTGATCGATGCGCTCGAACACGCGCGCCAGCACCGGCTGGATCTCCTCGAAGCCCTGCGTGGCGCGCTGGCCCTTCTCGCCCACCTCGAGGATGCGCGACTCCGCCTCGTCGAGCAGCTGGCGGATCTCCTTGCTCGAGGGCCCGAGCGCCGACTCGGCGATCTCGGTCGCGACCTGGGCGAGGCGCCGCTGCAGCGCGCGCTCGCGCACCAGCTCGGCGTAGCGCCGGATGTTGAGCGCGCTCGGCGTGTTCTGGGCGAGCGCCCCGAGGTAGGCCGGGCCGCCGGTCTTGTCCTTGTCCTCGCTCGCCTCGATCGACTCGCCCACCGTGACCACGTCGGCGGGCTTGCCGGCCTCGATCAGGCGCGCGATGTGGCGGTAGATGCGCCGGTGGTCGTCGCGGTAGAAGTCCTCCGCGGCGACCTGGTCGGCGATGCGGTCGAACGCATTGTTGTCGAGCAGCAGCCCTCCGAGCAGCGACTGCTCGGCCTCGACCGAATGCGGCGGAACCCGCAGCGCCAGCAGCTGGGGATCGGCGTCGCGCCGCTGCCCCTGCGCAGCGATGGGCTGTGGACTCGCCATGGACTGCGAGGATGGCCCTCCGCCCCGCAAATGTAAAGGAATAAGGTGTGAGTAAGCTGTGACTTGAAAGTGGATTCGGCGCGCGCCCCGGCTCAGACCTCGCCGAGCACCGCGACGTTGACCGTGACGACGACGTCGGTATGCAGGGCGATCTGGATGTGGTGCTCGCCGACCTGCTTGAGCGGTCCCGCGGGCATCCGCACCTGCGAGCGCTCGACTTCGAACCCCTGGGCCTTGAGCGACTCCACGATGTCGTAGTTGGTCACCGAGCCGAACAGGCGCCCGTCCACGCCGGCCTTCTGCGTGATCTGCAGCGTGAGGCCGTCGAGCTTCGCGCCGCGCTCCTGCGCCCTGGCGAGCGCCTCGGCCTGCGCCTTTTCCAGCTCGGCGCGCCGCGCCTCGAACGCCTTCAGGTTCTCCTCGGTGGCGCGCTTCGCCTTGCCGTGCGGAATCAGGTAGTTGCGCGCGTAGCCGTCCTTCACCTTGACCACGTCGCCGAGGTTGCCGAGATTGGCCACCTTCTCCATCAGGATGACTTGCATCGGGCGTTCCTCAGTGCAGGTCGGTGTACGGCATCAGCGCGAGGTAGCGCGCGCGCTTGATCGCCGCCGAGAGCTGGCGCTGGTAGCCGGCCGCAGTGCCGGTGATGCGCGCCGGGATGATCTTGCCGTTCTCGTTGATGAAGTCCTTCAGCACCTCGATGTCCTTGTAGTCGATCCATTCGACCTTCTCGGCGGTGAAGCGGCAGAACTTGCGGCGGCGGAACAGCGCGCGCTGGCCGCGATCCTTCTTGTCCTTGCCCTTGCCCTTGAACTTGCCCTTGCCGCGTCTCGGTGGTGCCATTGCCTGCTCCTCAGATGAATTCGATGTGCGCGACGTGAAGCACCGGCTTCCTGGAGCGCCGGTTCTTCACGCAGAGAAATCCGCTGGCCTTGAGCTGCCTGCCCAGCGCGCTCGCGGCGAGCAGCCGCGCCTGCGCCTCGAAGGCGATGGCGTCGATCTCGGCCACCACCTTGCGCCGGCCGCCGGCTTGCGCGCGCTCCGACTCGTGCCTGAGCCGGAACTCGACCACGGGGACCCCGGCGGGGGTATGCCGCAGCGCCTGCAACTGGGTGATCACTCCGGAGAGCTCTACGCTGTTCAGGCGGCCGCTTCCGCCGGCTTCGCCTCGGCCGGCCGGTCCTTCTCCATGAGCGACTTGGACTTCTCCTCCTTCATCATCGGCGAGGGCGCCGTCACCGCCTTCGGCATCTTCACCGTGAGGTGGCGCAGCACCGCGTCGTTGAAGCGGAAGGCGTGCTCGAGCTCGGCGAGCGTCTCGCCGTCGCACTCGATGTTCATGAGCACGTAGTGCGCCTTGTGCACTTTCTGCAGTGGGTAGGCGAGCTGCCGGCGGCCCCAGTCCTCCAGGCGGTGCACCTGGCCCTTGCGCGCCGCGACGATGCCCTTGTAGCGCTCGACCATCGCCGGCACCTGCTCGCTCTGGTCCGGATGGACGATGAAACAGATCTCGTAATGCCGCATGCTGCGATTCTCCTTATGGGTGTGCTCTCCACTCGGGGTGGTAGAGCAAGGAAGGGCGCGGATTCTAGCACAAGGGCGCAAGCTTGACCTGGATCAAGCCGCGCACCCCGGAACTCCGCATTCTGCGGCGATCACTTCACGAGAGGGAGCGGCTCATGCGGCAGAACGTGGGAGTGCTCGATTCCACCCTGAGGGTCGGACTCGGGTTCGGGTTGCTGTTCGTGGGATTCCTCCTGCACCCGCAGCCCGCGAGCTGGGCCGCCTACGCCGGCTTCCTGATCCTCGCGATCACCGGCTTCACCGGCAAGTGCCTCCTGTACAGGATCCTGGGGATCACGAGCTGCGCGCAAGACGCCCCGCACTAGGCGCCGGCGAGCGCCTGCGCACCGACTCGAAAAGGCAGATCCCCGCGGCGACCGAGACGTTCAGGCTCTCCACCTGCCCCTGCATCGGCACGCGCACCAGCAGGTCGCAGGTCTCGCGTGTCAGGCGCCGCATGCCCTCGCCCTCGGCTCCGAGAACCCAGGCGATGGAAGTGGGTAGTTCTTTTACCGAGAAAATATCCTGTGACGCAGAAGGATCGAGACCGATCACCCAGACGTTCTTCTCCTTGATCTCCTCCAGGGCGCGCGCGAGGTTCGTCACCATCAGGTAGGGCGTCGACTCGGCAGCGCCGCTCGCCACTTTCGACACCGTGGGGTTGATGCCGGCGGCGCGGTCCCTTGGCGCGATCACCGCGTGCGCACCAGCGGCGTTGGCGACTCGCAGGCACGCCCCGAGGTTATGGGGATCGGTAATGCCGTCCAGAACGAGCAGAAGAGGCTTTTCAGTCTTCTCGAGAAGATCGCTCAGATTATCTGAGACATTCTCGATGCTGATTCTCGCGACAACTCCTTGATGGCGTCCTCCCCCATAGAACCCGTCGAGGCGCTTGGTGGGCACGCGCATCACCCTGACGCCCGCCCTTTCCGCGAGCGAAGCCAGGTCCCGCCCGCGCGCATCGTTGCGCGTCTCGTCCAGATAGATTTCCAGGACCGACTTCGGGTCGGCGCGCAAGCGAGCGAGCACCGCGTGGAATCCGAACACCACCCGGGGCTCCCGCTGCCGCGGATGTCTCATGCGGGCACCAGGTCGATCCGGCGCGATTCCAGGTCTACGCGCACCAGCTTCACCTTGATGCGGTCGGCGAGCCGGTAGCGCTTGCCGGTGCGCTCGCCGAGCATCATGTGCCGCGCGGCGTCGAAGCGGAAGTAGTCGCGCCCGAGCTCGGAGACGTGCACCAGCCCGTCGACGAAGTAGTCGTCGAGCATGACGAACAGGCCGAACGGCGTCACGCCGGTGATGCGGCCGGGGAAGGTGCCGCCGACGTGGTCCTGCATGTAGTAGCACTTCAGCCAGCTCTCGACGTCGCGGCTGGCGTCGTCGGCGCGCCGCTCGGTCTCGGAGCAGTGCCGGCCGATCTCCTGCCAGTCGACCCCGGAATACCTCTGGTTCGAGAGCAGCGCCTTGATCGCGCGGTGCACCAGGAGGTCGGGGTAGCGCCGGATCGGCGAGGTGAAGTGCACGTAGGCGTCGAAGGCGAGGCCGAAATGACCCACGTTCTCGGGCGTGTACATCGCCTGCTTGAGCGACCGCAGCAGGATCGTCTGCAGCAGCGCGCAGTCCGGGCGCGGCCTGATCCGGTCCAGCACGCGCGCGTAGTCGGCGGGCTTGGGCTTGTCGCCTCCGGGAAGCTGCAACCCCAGCTCGGCGAGGAACTCACGCACCGCCGCCACCTTCTCCGGCGCCGGCGCGTCGTGCACGCGGTACAGCACCGGGTGGCCGCGCCGCGCGACGAAGTCGCCGGCGCAGACGTTCGCTGCCAGCATGCACTCCTCGATCAGGCGGTGCGCCTCGTTGCGCGGCTCGGGCACGATGCGCGTGATCTTGCCGCGCGCGTCGAACTCCATGCGCGTCTCGACCGTCTCGAAATCGATCGCGCCGCGGCGGGTCCGTTCATGAAGCAGCGCCCGATAGACGTCGTACAGGTTTTTGATTTCAGCATTGGAAGAGCCTTTCGAAATCAAACCCCAGACCTG
>JBFLYF010000389.1:0-2708 GCA_040756795.1 Pseudomonadota bacterium | reverse complement strand
CTGCTCGCCGGCTGCGGCGGTGTCAAACTCTGGCCGTTCGGCTCGAGCGGCGGCACGGAGCTCTCGCGCAGGCCGGCGGGAGCGACCGAATACCGCTGCGACGGCGGCAAGGTGTTCTACGTGCGCAAGGCCGACGAGGGCGCGGTGTGGCTGACGGCGCCCGACCGCGAGATCCGGCTGCCGAGGATCGGCCAGGACAGCTACGGGCTCGCGCGCGTGGTGCTCGACCTGCGCGGCGACGAGGCGACGCTCGTCGACCCGCCGGCGAGCTTCAGCGGCTGCAGGCGCGCCGAGGCCTCGAAGTAGACCGCGTCACTCGGCCTCGTCCGGCGCGCCGCCGGCCGAGGCGAGGTCTTCCTGCTTCACCTTGTCGGCGTTGAACTTCGCCGCGCGCTCGCGCATCGTCTTCAGCACCTCCTCGAGCGGCGGCGGCTCGCCCTGCATCCAGCGCAGCGGGTTGATGCGCGCCACGACGAACGACTTGAGGTACGGGCTCACGAAGCCGCGCGCCTTCAGCTTCGCCACGACCTCGGCGACGCGGCTGTCGAGGTCCATGAGCTGTTCGGCGTGCTGTTTTCTCTCTTTCAGGCTTTTTTCCAGAGGTTCCCCCGAAAAAACCGAAAGACGTCTTACGATCCCCCGATAGGCTCCGCCGCTGAAGCGCGGGTTCTTCTCGTAGCACAGGCCGAGCGTGACGAAGGCGGCTTCCTCCAGGTAGAACTCGAACTGCTTCTCCGGGCGCTTCGCGTCCTCCTCCAGCAGGTTGCGGAAGATGCGGATCACCTCGAGCGACTTCTCCTTCAGGTTGTGCGCCTTCTCGGTGTTGAGCGCGAGGATCTGCCAGGCGACCTCGCGCTTCGGCACCACCAGCGCGGTGATGGCGCGCGCCCCGAGCCGCTTCATCGCCGCGAGGCGGTGCCCGCCGTTCGGCGTCCAGAAGCCCTTGTGCGGCGCGGTGATGGCGATGACCGGGTCGAGGAACAGGCCCGTGCGGTCGATGACGCCGGCGAGCCGCTTGTGGTGCATGTCGGAGACGTCGCGCTGGAACGGTGTCGGCTCGATGCGCTCGAGCGGCAGCACCGCGAGCAGCAGGGGATTCTTGCCGAGCGGGTCGTGATAGGCGCCGAGGACGACCCCGCCCTCGCTTACAATCCTTTCCTGGGTTTGTTTTTGAAATTCCTTCAAATCCCCTGCCGCACACTCGAGCGGCAGCAGCCCCCTCGATCCCGCTTTCGCCTTGCGCGGGCGCTTCTTCGGCGGCAGGCGCTTCAATCCGGATTTCTTCGCCATGGCGCCGCAAGTATAGTGCGGGGGCGTGAGCCGGCTTCTGCTCCCTCTGATTCTGCTCGCCGCGTCCGCGGCGCAGGCCTTCGACCTGCAGGGGCACCGCGGCGCGCGCGGCCTCGCGCCCGAGAACACCCTGCCCGCCTTCGCGCTCGCGCTCTCCCTCGGCGTCACCACGCTGGAGCTCGACGTCGGCGTGACGCGCGACGGCGTGGTGGTTGTGCACCACGACCGCACGCTCAATCCGGACGTGGCGCGCGGCCCGGACGGGCAGTGGCTCGAGGGGCGCGGGCCCGCGATCCACGCGCTCGACTACGCCGAGCTGCAGCGCTACGACGTGGGGCGCCTGAAGCCCGGCAGCGACTACGCGCGGCCGTTCGCGGAGCAGAAGCCCGCGGACGGCGCGCGCATCCCGCGCCTCGCCGAGGTGTTCGCCCTCGCGCGCAAGGCGGGGAACGAGTCGGTGCGCTTCAACATCGAGACCAAGGTCTCGCCGCAAGCGCCGCAGGAAACGCTGCCGCCCGCGCCGTTCGCGCGCGCCGTGGTCGCCGAGATCCGCGCCGCGGGCTCGCCTCGCGCGCCACGGTGCAGTCCTTCGACTGGCGCACGCTGCAGGTGGTGCAGCAGGAGGCGCCCGAGATCGCGACCGTCTATCTCACCGGCTCGAAGCTCGAGCCGGACGCCCTGCCGAGGATCAAGGCGGCCGGCGGCAGGATCTGGTCGCCCAGCTTCCGCACGCTCGACGCCGGGAAGCTGCGCCAGGCGCGCGCGCTCGGCCTGCGCGTGGTCACCTGGACGGTGAACGAGCCGGGCGAGATCGCCGCGATGCTCGATCTCGGGGTCGACGGCATCATCAGCGACCGCCCCGACCGCGTGCGCGAGGAGATGCAGCGCCGCGGCATGCCGCTGCCCGCGGCGACGCCGGCAAGCCTGCGGTAGAGTGCGGGCTCGCATGACCAGCCGCGCCCGCACGCCTTGAGCCCGCCCGACTGGCTCTGGATCCCGGTCACGCTCTGGGCGGCGCTCGCGCAGACGGTGCGCAACGCCGCCCAGCGCAGCCTCACCGCCGAGCTGGGCACGCTCGGGGCGACGCTGGTCCGGTTTCTGTACGGGTTGCCTTTCGCTTTCCTCTGGCTTGTCCTGGTAAAGGTTTTCGTGGAAGAACCGGTGCCCGGGGCAAATCTCCCTTTCGCTGGCTGGGTGCTCCTCGCCTCGGTGAGCCAGATCGTCGCCACGGCGCTGCTGCTGCGCGCCATGGAGGAGCGCAATTTCGCGCTCGGCGTCGCCTACTCGAAGTCGGAGGTGCTGCAGGTGGCGCTCTTCGGCTTCGCCTTCCTCGGCGACCCGGTGAGCGCGCCGCTCGCGCTCGCGGTGGCGAGCGGCACGCTCGGGGTGCTGCTGCTCTCCTCGCCGCAGGGGCTCAG
>JBFLYF010000388.1:0-2728 GCA_040756795.1 Pseudomonadota bacterium | reverse complement strand
GGCCCTGCCCGGCCGATTGGGAGATCCAGGCGAGGCCGCGCAGCGTCAGCCAGCCCGCGGCGCCGCCCGGCAGCAGCGCTTCGCCCGAGGCGAGTGCCACGGGCAGCAGCATGGCCGCCGTGATCGTGCTGGTCACCGCCATCAGGTTGAGCGTCGCCGCGCCGCGCTCGCGCACGCCCTTCACCGAGAGCAGGTACCAGGCGTAGAACATCGCGGTGATCACCCCGAGCGCGTCGCCGAGAAGCGCGGTCGGCGAGAAGTCCATGCTCGAGCGCACCAGCATCGCGACCCCGGCGAGCGACGCCGCCAGGCCGGCGAGGAACACCGGCGTCGGGCGCTGCTTCCAGAGCACCCAGGCCGCGAGCGTGACGAAGATCGAGGCGAGATTGGCGAGCAGCGTCGAGTTCGCGACCGAAGTGAACTGAATCGACCAGTGCCAGAACGCCAGGTCGCCCGCGAAGGCGCATCCCGCGGCGAGCAGCAGGAGGTTTTGCCTCTTCTCCGTCCTTAAAGTCCCTGAGGGGAAAAAGAAAAGCAGGACCCAGAGCAGCGGCACGGCGAGCGCCACGCGCCAGAAGGCGCTCACGGTCGGGCCGACGTCTGCGATGCGCACCCAGATCGGCGAGAGCGCGATGCAGGTCGCGCCCGCAAGCAGCGCGAGAATCGCCGGGCCTCGCATCGGCGGATGGTAAACTTTTGCCGAATCCCATGTCTGCTCCTCGCTTCGTTCACCTCAGGCTCCATAGCGAGTACTCGGTGAGCGACGGGATCGTGCGGGTCGAGGACGCGGTGGCGCGGGCGAAGGCCGACGGCATGCCGGCGCTCGCGCTCACCGACGCGGCCAACGTCTTCGGCATGGTGAAGTTCTACAGCGCGGCGCGCGCCGCGGGCTTGAAGCCCGTCATCGGCGCCGACTGCTGGATCCAGAACGAGGCCGACCGCGACAAGCCCTGGCGCCTGCTGCTGCTGTGCGCCTCGCGCGCGGGCTACCTGAGGCTGTGCGAGCTGCTGTCGCGCGCCTGGCTCGGCAACCAGCACCGCGCCCGCGCCGAGATCGCCCCGGCCTGGCTGCGCGAGCTCGGCACGGAGGGCCTCATCGCGCTCTCGGGCTTCGCCGGCGGCGACGTCGGCCATGCGCTCGCCGCGGGCAACGCCGCGGCGGCGGAGAAGCACGCCGGAGCCTGGGCGCAGCTCTTCCCGGGCCGCTATTACCTCGAGCTGCAGCGCGCAGGCGCGGCCAATTCGGAGCCGCTCGTCGGCGCGACGCTCGCGCTCGCGGTGAAGCTCGGGCTGCCGGGGGTGGCGACGCACCCGGTGCAGTTCCTCGCGCCCGGCGACTTCAAGGCGCACGAGGCGCGCGTCTGCATCTCGCAGGGCTACGTCCTGAGCGACCAGCGCCGGCCGAGGCTCTACACGCCGGAGCAGTACTTCAGGACGCAGGAGGAGATGGCCCGCGCCTTCGCCGACGTGCCGCAGGCGCTCGAGAACTCGATCGAGATCGCGCGCCGCTGCAATCTCGAGATCGAGCTGGGCAAGAGCCGGCTGCCGGCGTTTCCGACGCCCGCGGGGGTGAGCCTGGACCAGTACCTGAGGCAGCAGG
This sequence comes from Pseudomonadota bacterium, assembly GCA_040756795.1. GTDB lineage: Bacteria > Pseudomonadota > Gammaproteobacteria > Burkholderiales > SG8-39 > RBG-16-66-20. Next base: position 1,128 of record JBFLYF010000388.1, on the reverse strand, counting down.
CGGAGCGGGGCCTCGCGGCGCGCCTGGAGAAGCTGTTCCCGGACGAGGCGACGCGCAGGCGCGAGACTCCGGTCTACGCCTCGCGCCTGCAGTTCGAGCTCGGCATGATCGTCAGGATGGGCTTCGCGGGCTACTTCCTGATCGTGGCCGATTTCATCAACTGGGCGCGCTCGAACGGCGTGCCGGTCGGCCCGGGACGCGGCTCGGGCGCGGGCTCGCTCGCCGCCTACGCGCTCGGCATCACGGACCTCGATCCGCTCAAGTACGACCTGCTGTTCGAGCGCTTCCTCAATCCCGAGCGCGTCTCGATGCCGGACTTCGACATCGACTTCTGCCAGGACGGCCGCGACCGGGTGATCGACTACGTGCGGCGCAAGTACGGCGCGGACTCGGTGTCGCAGATCGCGACCTTCGGCACCATGGCGGCGCGCGCCGTGGTGCGCGACGCCGGCCGCGTTCTCGACCTCGGCTACAACTTCTGCGACCAGGTGGCGAAGCTGATCCCGGTGCAGCCGGGCAGGACCATCACGCTGCAGGACGCGCGCGCCATGGAGCCGCTGCTCGCCGAGCGCGAGAGGAAAGAAGAGGAGGTGCGCGAGCTGCTGGAACTCGGCGAGAAGCTGGAGGGCCTGACGCGCAACGTCGGCATGCACGCGGGCGGCGTGCTGATCGCGCCGGGCAAGCTCACCGATTTCTGCCCCCTGTACGCCGCCGAGGGCACCGCCCACGTCATCTCGCAGCTCGACAAGGACGACGTCGAGGCGATCGGCCTGGTGAAGTTCGACTTCCTCGGCCTCACCACGCTCACGGTGCTCGACTGGGCCGAGCGCTATGTGCGCCAACTGGGTGATGAATCCTTTTCAATTGAAAAGATTTCCTTGGAAGATCCGGAAACATACAAACTTCTCTCGGCGGGCAACACCACCGCGGTGTTTCAGCTGGAATCGCGCGGCATGCGCGACCTCATCAAGCGCGCGCGCCCCGACCGCTTCGAGGACGTGATCGCGCTGGTGGCGCTCTTCCGCCCCGGGCCGATGGAGCTGATCCCGGATTTCATCGCGCGCAAGCGCGGCGAGCAGCGCGTGGAGTACCTCGACAAGCGCCTCGAGCCGATCCTCGCGCCGACCT
>JBFLYF010000387.1:0-2743 GCA_040756795.1 Pseudomonadota bacterium | reverse complement strand
ACAGCACCTGCGACATGCCGTACGCGGTCTCGAGCGCGTGCACCGCGAGCATCAGCCTTCCTCCCCGAGGTAGGCCGCGCGCACCTCGCGGTTGGCGCGGATCTCCGCCGGCGTGCCGGTGGCGATGATGCGCCCGTAGACCAGCACCGAGATGCGGTCGGCGAGCGTGAACACCGCGTCCATGTCGTGCTCGACCAGGATCATGGTGGTCGCGCCCTTGAGCGTTCCCAGGAACCCGATCATGCGCTGCGATTCCTCGATGCCCATGCCCGCGACCGGCTCGTCGAGCAGCAGCAGGCGGGGCCTCGCGGCGAGCGCCATCGCGATCTCGAGCTGGCGCTGCTCGCCGTGCGAGAGGTTGGCCGCCAGCACGTGCGCTCTTTGTTCGAGATTGACCTTCTGCAGAAGAAGCAGGGCCGGCTCGGTCAGGGCTTGGTCTTCGCGTGCCGGCCGCCAGAAGCGGAAGCTGTGGCCGGCGCAGGCCTGCACCGCGAGCGCGACGTTGTCGAGCGCGCTGAACTCGCGGTAGATGCTGGTGATCTGGAAGGAGCGCGCCAGCCCCAGGTGCGCGCGCGCATGCGCGGGCAAATGCGTTATTTCCCTGCCCGCGAAGCGGATCGTGCCCGCGTCGGGCCTGAGGTTGCCGGCGAGCTGGCCGATGAGCGTGGTCTTGCCGGCGCCGTTCGGCCCGATCACGGCATGGGTCTCGCCCGCGCGCACGTCGAGCATGACGTTGTCGGTCGCGACCAGCGCGCCGAACACCTTGCGCAGGCCGCTCACCTCGAGCAGCGTCCCGCCCTCAGCCATCGCGCCCGCTCCCGCCGAGCAGGCCGGCGAGGCCGCGCCTCGCGAACAGCACCACCAGGATGAGGATCGGCCCGAGGATGATCTGCCAGTGCACCGTCCATCCCGAGAGCACGTCCTCGAGCAGCAGCAGCGCCGCCGCGCCGAGCACCGGGCCGGCCGGCGTGGCGACCCCGCCGAGAATGACCATGAACATCAGCTCGCCCGAGCGCGTCCAGTTCATGAACTCGGGGGTGAGGAACGCGGTGTGGTTCACGAGCAGCGCGCCGGCGAGGCCGCCGATCGCGCCGGCGATCACGAACGCCGCCAGCCGGTAGGGGTAGGGCGAGAAGCCGATCGCGCGTGTGCGCGCCTCGTTGGAGCGCGCCGCCTGGATCACCCTGCCGAAGCGCGAATTCACCACGCGGTGCGCGAGGTACAGCGCGCCGCAGAGGATCGCGAACACCACGTAGTAGAACGCGATGCCGTTGTTCAGGTCGACGAGCCCGCCGAACTGGCTCTTCACGGCGAGCCGCATGCCGTCGTCGCCGCCGAATTCCTCGATCGAGACGCCGAGGTAGTACAGCATCTGCGTGAAGGCGAGCGTGATCATGATGAAGTAGATGCCGCTGGTGCGGATCGCGACCGCGCCGATCAGCAGCGCCACCGCGCCCGAGGCGGCGACCGCGAGGCCCCACTGCAGCAAGCCGTCGGTGATGCCGTAGTGGGCGAGGATGCCCACCGCGTAGCCGCCGACGCCGAGGTAGGCGGCGTGGCCGAAGGAGATCATGCCGCCGTAGCCCAGGATCAGGTTGAGCGACAGCGCCGCGATGGCGAAGATCATGATGCGGCGGAACTGGTCGACGTAGTACGGCTGGCTGAAGAGCTCGGCGAGCAGAGGCACCGCGGCGAGCGCGAGCAGTCCGACGGCGGCGAGCGCGATGCGCAGGCGGGGACTCATGTGCGCGCGGGAAACAGTCCCTCGGGCCGCAGCGCGAGCACCACCGCCATCAGCACGTAGACGAGCATGGACGCGAGCGCCGGTCCGGCGGTGTCGGCGACCACGGGCGACCACACCGTCGCGAGCGCCGGCTTGAGGAACGCGCGCCCCAGGGTGTCCACCATGCCGACGATGATCGCGCCGGCGAGCGCGCCGCGGATCGAGCCGATGCCGCCGATCACGATCACCACGAAGACGTCGATCAGCACCAGCTCGCCCATGCCCGGCTGCACGACGTGGATCGGGCCCGCCATCAGGCCGGCGAGGCCCGCGAGCGCGGCGCCGAAGCCGAAGACGAGCGTATAGAGCAGGCGGATGTTGACGCCAAGCGCCGCGACCATGGCGCGGTTCGAGGCGCCGGCGCGGATCAGCATGCCGAGGCGCGTGCGCGCCACCACGTACCAGAGCAGCGCCGCGACCGCGAGCCCGACGCCGACGATCGCCAGGCGGTAGATCGGGTAGCGCAGCCCGGGGAGCAGCTCGACGTGCCCGGCGAGCTCCGGCGGCATGGTGACGAAGATCGCCGTGCGGCCCCAGACGATCGCGATCAGCTCGTTGAAGAACAGGATCAGGCCGAAGGTGGCGAGCACCTGGTCGAGGTGGTCGCGCTCGTAGAGCGTCCGAAGCGCCGCCAGCTCGACCACGATCCCCACCACCAGGGTGCCGGCCAGGCCGAGCAGCACGCCGAGCGTAAACGACCCGGTGAGCTGGGTGAACCAGGTGGCGAGGTACGCGCCCACCATGTAGAGCGAGCCGTGGGCGAGGTTGACCAGGTTCATGATGCCGAAGACCAGCGTCAGCCCCGCGGCCATCAGGAACAGCATCACGCCGAGCTGCAGCCCGTTGAGCGTCTGCTCGAGGAACAGGATCATGCAACCGGATGATAAGGCAGTCGCAAAAGCAAGAAGGGCGGGGCGGTGGCGCGCCCGGCCGTTTTAACCCCCGGGGCCCGCGACCCCA
>JBFLYF010000386.1:0-2791 GCA_040756795.1 Pseudomonadota bacterium | reverse complement strand
CCCGGAATGTCTTTCCAGAAGAATCCTCGATAGCGCGACGACGTTCTTCGCCTTGTTGCGGAAAAGGCCGATGGTCTTGATGTAGTCGATCAGCCCGGCTTCGCCCAGCGCGACGATCTTCCCGGGCGTATCGGCGACCGGAAAGAGCCTCGCGGTCGCGAGGTTCACCGACTTGTCGGTCGCCTGCGCCGAGAGGACGACGGCCACGAGCAGCTCGAAGGGCGTGCGGTAGACGAGCTCGGTCGCGGGGCGCGGATTGGCCGCGCGCAACCGCTCGAAGAAGGCGCGCGTCTTCCGCGGGCTCATCGGATCTTGCGCCCGAGGATGCCGGCGATGACCCTGCGTCTTTCCGCCGGGGTGGCTTTGCGCGAGGACCCGAGACGCGATCTCCTCCTTCTGAGGCGCGCGCGCTGCGCCGCCGCCCGCTCGTCCTGCGGCGTCCACGGCGCCGGCGCCGAAACCATGTCGATGCAGTCCACGGGGCAGGCGGGCAGGCACAGCTCGCAACCGGTGCACCAGTGCGCGATCACGCAGTGCATCAGCCCGCGCGCGCCGCTGATCGCGTCCACCGGGCAGGCGTCGATGCAGCGCGCGCAGCCGATGCAGCGCGGCTCGTCGATCCGCGCCACCGCGCCGCGCTTCATGGCGCGTGGTACGCCCGCCCGGTGTCGCGGGCGAGGAATAGATGGGTGACTCTGCCTTCGCTTGCTTGAATTCCCGTTCTCAACTCCGAAGAAATTCGATTCGAGGCAAGTTCAAGAACAAAAGGCAAGACCGCCTTTTCCAGCGCGAGGCTCGCGGTGCGCGCGCAGGCCGCGGGCATGTTCGGCACGCAGTAGTGCACCACGCCCTCCTCGACGTAGGTCGGCGCGCTGTGGCTCGTGGGGCGCGAAGTCTCCGCGATCCCGCCCTGGTCGATGCCGACGTCGACCAGCGCCGAGCCGCGGCGCATCTCGCGCAGCAGCGCGCGCGAAATCAGCTTGGGCGACATCTGGCCCGGCATCAGGACGCCGCCGATGACGAGGTCGGCGGACCGGACATGGGTTTGCAGGTTTGTGGTTTCGAATTTTGCTTTGGGGAATTGTCTTCTCAGTCCGGCAAATCTCCTTTCCGTCTTGGCAATCACCACGCAGCTCGCACCCATTCCCTCGGCAATGGCAAGGGCGTTGGAGCCGACGTTGCCGGCGCCGAGGATCACGACCTTGCCCGGCGGCACGCCCTCGACGCCCGGCAGCAGCACGCCGCCGCCGCCATTCTGCTTCTGCAGGCACCAGGCGCCGGCGAGCACCGCGAGCCGGCCGGCGATCGCCGACATCGGCGCGAGGATCGGCAGGCTGCCGTCGGCCTGGCCGACCGTCTCGAAAGCGATGAAGGTGGCGCCGGAGGCGAGCGCCGCGTCGAGCAGCGCGGGATCCGGGCCGAAGTGCTGGAAGCCGAACACGGTCTGGCCGCGGCGGGGCTTCGCGTACTCCGCCTCCTGGAGCTCCTTCACCTTGACGACGAGCTCGCAGTCCCAGGGGTTTCCCGCCCGGGCGCCGCTGTTTTCGTATTCCCTGTCGGGAAACCCCGAAGCGAGTCCCAGGTTCGAAGCAATGACCACTTCGTGGCCGGCGGCCACGAGCGCGCGCACCCCCGCGGGCGTCAGCGCGACGCGGTGCTCGCCGTCCTTGACTTCTCTCGGCAGGCCGATACGCATTCTGCGATCAGGGCAGGGCCGCGGTAGATGAGCCCGGTATAGAGCTGCACCAGAGAGGCGCCCGCGTCGAGTTTCTCGACGGCGTCGGCGCCCGAGAGGATCCCGCCGACGCCGATGAGCGGAATTTCGTTCTTCAACGCCCGAGAAAGAAGCTTCAGGACGCGGGTCGAGCGCTCTCGAAGCGGCGCGCCCGACAGGCCGCCTTCTTCGGTCGCATTCGGCAGGCCCTGAATGGCCGCGCGCGACACGGTGGTGTTCGTGGCGATGATCCCGTCGATTCGTTCCCGGCGCGCCACGTCCGCGATCGCGCGGATCTCCGTGTCTTCCAGATCCGGCGCGATCTTCAGCGCGAGCGCGACATGGCGCGCGTGCTTCTGGCGCAGGGTTTCCCTTTTATGGAGCATCTTCCGCAGCAAGAGCGAGAGCGCCGCCGCCTCCTGCAGGTCGCGCATTCCGGGCGTGTTGGGCGAGGAGACGTTGAGCGAGACGTAGTCGACGTGCGGGTAGAGCGCCTCGAGGCATCTCTCGTAGTCTTCGGCCGCCCGATCGTTTGGCGTGTCCTTGTTCTTGCCGATGTTCACCCCGATGATGGTTTTTGCCTTTGCTCTAAGAAGATTTTGCACAAATGCATCAACCCCGACGCTGTTTAATCCGTACCGGTTGATGATTGCTTTTGCTTCCGGAATGCGAAACAGGCGCGGGCGCGGGTTGCCGGGCTGCGGAAGCGGCGTGACGCCGCCCAGTTCGAGGAAGCCGAAGCCCAGGCCCGCGAGCGCGTCGACGTGCTCGGCCTGCTTGTCGAAGCCGGCGGCGAGGCCCACCGGGTTGCGGAACTCGAGGCCCATCGCGCTGACGGGGCAGGCGGCAGGCGGCCGCGCGAGCAGGCGCGCAAGTGCCGAGAGCTGAAGCGCGAGGTGGTGGGCGGTTTCCGGATCGAGCGCGAAGAAGAGCGGCCGCGCCAGCGCGAACAGCACGCTACTCGAGCTCCCCGGGCGCGAGGCGCCGCCACTCGCCGCCGACGAAGCCCTCGATCGGCGAAAAGCGCGACTTGTACGCCATCTTCGGGCTCTCCTTGATCCAGTAGCCGAGGTAGAG
>JBFLYF010000385.1:0-2805 GCA_040756795.1 Pseudomonadota bacterium | reverse complement strand
GCCGGCGTGCCGCAGTCCTGACGCACAGGAGATCGGCATGGACGTGATCAGCAGCTTCGCCGCGCGCTACGAGCGCACCCGCGAAGAGGAGCTCTCGCTCGAGGAATACCTCGCCGAGTGCAAGCGCAACCCGGTGGCCTACGCCACGGCGGCCGAGCGCATGCTCAAGGCCATCGGCGAGCCGCAGACCATCGACACGCGCAACGACCCGCGCCTGTCGCGCATCTTCGCCAACAAGATCATCAAGATCTACCCGGCCTTCGCCGAGTTCTACGGCATGGAGGACTCGATCGAGCAGGTGGTCTCCTACTTCCGGCATGCCGCGCAGGGCCTGGAGGAGAAGAAGCAGATCCTCTACCTGCTCGGGCCGGTGGGTGGCGGCAAGAGCTCGATCGCCGAGCGACTCAAGCAGCTGATGCAGGAGGTGCCCTTCTACGCGATCAAGGGCTCGCCGGTGAACGAATCGCCGCTCGGGCTGTTCGACGCCAACGAGGACGGCCCGATCCTCGAGAAGGAATATGGCATTCCGCGTCGCTACCTGAACCGCATCCTGTCACCCTGGGCCGTGAAACGTCTGGAGGAGTTCGGCGGCGACATCCGCAAGTTCCGCGTGGTCAAGCGTTTCCCGTCGGTGCTCAAGCAGATCGGCATTGCCAAGACCGAGCCCGGCGACGAGAACAACCAGGACATCTCCAGCCTGGTCGGCAAGGTCGACATCCGCAAGCTCGAGACCTACGCGCAGGACGATCCCGACGCCTACAGCTTCTCCGGCGGCCTGTGCCTCGCGAACCAGGGCCTGCTCGAATTCGTCGAGATGTTCAAGGCGCCGATCAAGGTGCTGCACCCGCTGCTGACCGCGACGCAGGAAGGCAACTTCAAGGGCACCGAAGGCTTCGGCGCGATCCCGTTCGACGGCGTGATCCTCGCGCACAGCAACGAGAGCGAGTGGAAGGCCTTCCGCAACAACAAGAACAACGAGGCCTTCCTCGACCGCATCTACATCGTCAAGGTGCCGTACTGCCTGCGCGTCACCGAGGAGATCAAGATCTACGAGAAGCTCATCAAGGGCTCCTCGCTGTCGCAGGCGGTGTGCGCACCCGGCACGCTCAAGATGATGGCGCAGTTCTCGGTGCTCACGCGGCTGAAGGAGCCCGAGAACTCGAGCATCTTCAGCAAGATGCTGGTATACGACGGCGAGAACCTGAAGGACACCGACCCGCGCGCCAAGTCCATCCAGGAGTACCGCGACTACGCGGGCGTCGACGAGGGCATGAGCGGCATCTCGACGCGCTTCGCGTTCAAGATCCTGTCCAAGGTGTTCAACTTCGACAGCACGGAAGTCGCCGCCAACCCGGTGCACCTGATGTACGTGCTCGAGCAGCAGATCGAGCGTGAGCAGTTCCCGGCCGAGACCGAGCAGAAGTACCTCGCGTTCATCAAGGAGCACCTGGCCACGCGCTACGCCGAGTTCATCGGCAAGGAGATCCAGACCGCCTACCTGGAGAGCTACAGCGAGTACGGCCAGAACATCTTCGACCGCTACGTCACCTACGCCGACTACTGGATCCAGGACCACGAGTACCGCGACACCGACACCGGCGAGGTGTTCGACCGGGCCAGCCTCAACGCGGAGCTGGAGAAGATCGAGAAGCCGGCCGGAATCGCCAACCCGAAGGACTTCCGCAACGAGATCGTCAACTTCGTGCTGCGCGCGCGCGCCAACAACGCCGGCAAGAACCCGCTGTGGACCAGCTACGAGAAGCTGCGCACGGTGATCGAGAAGAAGATGTTCTCGAACACCGAGGAGCTGCTGCCGGTGATCAGCTTCAACGCCAAGGCGAGCGCCGACGAGGCCAAGAAGCACGAGGACTTCGTCACCCGCATGGTCGCCAAGGGCTACACCGCCAAGCAGGTACGGCTGCTGTGCGAGTGGTACCTGCGCGTGCGCAAGAGCAGTTGAGGCAGGGCATCATGAACACACTGCCGGCCGGGTCGAGCGGACGCCGCGCAGCCGGCTTCGCCGGGCCGCTGGCGGCGCCCCCCTGGGGGGGTGCGCCGAAGGCGCTCCGGGGGGGAGCCTGATGCAGCAGATCATCGATCGTCGGCTGGCGGGCAAGAACAAGTCCATCGGCAACCGCGAGCGCTTCCTGCGCCGCCATCGCGATCAGATCCGCGAGGCGGTCAAGCGCGCGGTGGACGGCCGCGGCATCCGCGACATCGAGAAGGGCGAGGACATCCACATCCCCCGCCGCGACATCAGCGAGCCCGTCTTCGGCCATGGCCAGGGCGGCAAGCGCGAGATGGTGCATCCCGGCAACAAGGACTACGTGCGCGGCGACCGCATCGAGCGGCCCAAGGGCGGCGGCGGAGGGGGCGGCGGCGGACAGGCGAGCGATTCCGGCGAGGGCGAGGACGACTTCGTCTTCCACCTCAGCAAGGAAGAGTTCATGCAGGTCTTCTTCGACGACCTGGCGCTGCCCAACCTCGCCCGCACGACGCTGGCCGAGACGCCCGAGTTCAAGACGCACCGCGCAGGCTTCTCCAGCGACGGCACCCCGAACAACCTTCACGTGGTGCGCTCGATGCGCGGCGCGATCGGCCGGCGCATCGCGATCGGCAGCGAATCGCGGCGCGAGCTGCGCCGTCTCGAGGAGAAGCTCGAGCACCTGAAGCGCCATCCCGAGCCGAACCCCTTCGCGCACGAGATCCCGGGCCTGGAGCGCGAGATCGCCGAGCTGCGCGCGCGGCTCGAGCGCAGTCCCGCCCACGATCCGATCGACCTGCGCTACCGCAGCCGCGTGCGCG
>JBFLYF010000384.1:0-2807 GCA_040756795.1 Pseudomonadota bacterium | reverse complement strand
GGGGGGGGGGGGCGCCCCCCCACCGCCATGCGTCCGGAGATCAGGTGGCCGCGGACCGCTCCCGCGTAGCCGGCGAGCGTTGCCACCGCCATCAGGACGAGCAGCGCCGGAATGTACGGCAGCAGCGCGCGGCCTTTCCCGTAAGCGGCGACCGCGTCATTGAAGGTGGCGAGGATCAGGCTCTGCGCGGCGCCGCCGACCAGCGCCAGTACGAACAGCACGGCCCACTGCCGCCGGTCCTCCCGCGTGAAGTAGCCTCGGATCTCCCGGTAGGTGCCGACGATGCCCGGCGGAGCTATCTCGCGGCTGGACATGGGACCCCGGGCGTTCGAAGCGCGCGCAAGCGCTCGCATACGGGCGAGCCGCCCTCGGTTCGCGCGTGCAGATCGACATGCGCGATGTCGGGAAACAGCGCACCGCCGCCGCTGACGCGCACGTGGGCGTAAGCCGGCTCGGCCCACTGTCCGTTGATCCGCACTCTCGCGCGCACGCGGCAGCCACCTCCGGCGTTCAAGGCTTCCGCTACCACGGGGCGCGTATCGTCGGCCGCCAGCGTGAACATGATGCGGTTCGCCCCCGCTTCCGTCAGGCGCACGCCGTAGACCAGCAGTTCCTCGATCCAGGTGAGCGGGCGCGGCGCTTCGCCGGGGCGAAACCACGTGACACGCACCGCGTCCGCGGCGAAGCGACAGTCCGCGCCGAGCACGGTCGCGTAGTGCACTTCGTTGCGGCTGTCGCTCTTGGTCACGTGGAAGATGGGGAAGGCCGCCGCATCCGCGGGCTCGCCGCCCCATGCGGCCAGCGCAGCGGCGAGCGCGAGCACGCCGAAGATCCCTTCCCTTAGCCCTCCCATCGCGGCGATGATAGCCGCAACCCGGGCGGGCCGGAAGCGGGCATCGGTTTGCAGATTCACTCGGCGCGCTTCTATGATTGCGTCATGCCGCAGCGAATCCGCACCAGCCTCGCCTCCGCGCCCGGCTTCGCTGCGGCGTTCGGCTTCGGTGCGCTGGTGGCGTGCGATGCAGTGCTGCTCGGCGGCGCCTGGCTCAGCTTCGCTCTGGCCCATTCCTGGCCCTCCGGCGGGAACTGGCCGACGTTCAGCCGGGCGCTCGCGGAAGGCGGCGCGCGCGATGGCCAGCTCGCGGCGATCGCCGGCGCCGGGCTGTTTGTCGGCGCGCTCGCGCTTGCCGCTGCCCGAATGCAGCAGGCGCGGAGCGCCGTCGCGGGTCGCGGCGTGCTGCGACTCATGGCGCTGATCGCCGCGCTCGCGGCGGCGCTCGGGATCGTGCACTACTTTCACGTCACGATCACGCTCGCGGTGGACAATCGTCTGCACATGCTGCTGTCGTACGGCTTCTTCTTCGGCATGAGCGCCGTCATCGTCGCCGATCTGTACTGTAACCTGCGTGTGGCGCGAATCGAGCCGCGCGCCGCCGGGCGCTACACGCGCGTGCATCGCGCCGCCGGATTCGGCGTGCTCGGCTGCAGCGCCGTGTTCCTGCTCACCTTCCTCCTCAAGGACGCGGCGGGTAATCCGTGGAGCGTCGGCACGCAGCGCATCTTCGTGCTGGCGGAGTTCGCGTGGATCGTGCTCGCGCACGCGTACGCGCTGATGTACGTCCCGGTGACCCAGGCGCATTTCCGGGCGCGGCCGCCGGCAGTCGCGGCCGCGGCGCGCGGCGCGAAGGCGTGGAACTGATGCTGCGCGACTGCCTGCGGTTCGCGTGGACCGGACTGGCGCGCGGCGACCGGCTGCGCCTGGTGATTGCCGTGTGCGGCGCCACGGTGGCGATCTTCGTGGTGCTTTTTCACGTCGCGATGCTGCGGGCGGTGGCGCACAAGGCGACCCAGGTGTACGCGCTGTTCGATGCCGACGTGGTGCTGGTGTCGGACCGGTTCCAGTTCCTCTACCGCATGGCGGACTTTCCACTCGCGCGCCTGCGCCAGGCGCAGGCGCACCCGGGCGTGGCGAAGTCCGCCGCCGTGCGCGTCGGCAACACGGCCTGGGTGAAGCGTGACACCGGGGCGCAGGTCAGCCTGATGCTCATCGGGATCGAACCCGATCCGGAGTTCGTGGCCGACGCCGAGATCCGTGCCGGCGTCGCGAGCCTGCAGATTCCGCGCCGCGCGCTGCTCGACCGGCGCTCCGACCCGGCGGCGGGTCCGCTGCAGCCCGGGGCGGACGGCCTCATCGGCTCGCAGCCGGCGACGATCGCGGGGAGCTACCAGCTCGGCCTGCCGATGTATGCCGCGGCGACGGCGATCGTGTCGAACGCCGATTTCTCCCACTTCACCGGCGAGAGCCCCGCGCTCGCCCAGCTCGGCCTGCTGCGGCTGCGCGCCGGCGCCGACGCCGCGAAGGTCGCGGCGGAACTCGCCGCGCAGATGCCGGACGACGTGCGCGTCCTGACGCGCGAGGCGCTGATGGCGCGCGAAGCGGGCTTCTTTCTCGAGGTGAAGCCGCTCGGCATCATGATGCGCGCCGGGCTGCTGATCGGCCTGATCGTCGGCGCGGTGGCGCTGTTCCAGGCGATGTCCTCGCAGATCGAAGCGCGCATGCGCGACTTCGCGGTCCTGCGCGCCATGGGCTTCGACGCCGCCTTCACCTACGCCGTGGGCGGGTGGCAGCTGTTCGCGATGGGGAGCGCGGCGTTCGCGTTCGCGTGGCTCGCCGCGGTACCGGTATTCGAGACGGTCGCGCGCCGCAGCCAGCTGTTCCTGCCGCTCGACGCGACGCTGTTCGGCGTCGTCGCCGCCTTGTGCGCGCCCAAGCTCGCCTCGGCGGCGATGCCGCTGCTGCGGGCAGG
>JBFLYF010000383.1:0-2823 GCA_040756795.1 Pseudomonadota bacterium | reverse complement strand
TCGGGCTGCTCGACGAGCAGCCGGCGGTAGCTCTCCTCCAGCGCGTCGTTTTCCATCGGCTAGGCGAGTGCCCCGGCGATCGCCTGCGCGGTGCGCTCCCAGGTGTATTCGGCCATGGTGTCGCGCGCCGCGATGTTGGGCTGCAGGGCCCCCGATTGCTTGAGGCGGTGGACCTCGCGCAGGTGCGCGACCAGCTGCTCGACCTGGGCGTCGCCGAAGTCGGCCCATTCGCCCTGGCCGTGAAACCACTTGGCGTCCGCGGCCTCCGCCAGGCGGTCGATCTCGATCAGCCGCGCGTTGGCCGGCGTGAGGTACTCGGTGGGCGCCGAATAGTTGGTCGCGATGACGTTCTTGCCCATCGCCATCATCTCGGCGAGGTCGAGGTTCCAGCCCTCGGCGCGGAACGGGAATACGCCGCAGTCGGCGCGCGCCATCAGCGCGGCGACCTCGCGCTGCGTCGGCAGCCGCTCTTCGATCACCTCGATCCTGTCGCCCAGGCTCGAGGTCCGATAGACGTCGGCCCATTCGCGCGATTCCGCCTCGCTGTAGAAGGGGTTGGGCGTGAGCAGAACCAGCTTGACGTCGTCGCGCCGCGTGAACGCGCTGTTGAAGGCCTCGGCGAGCACGTCGTGCCCCTTGCGCACCTCCCACTTGCCGACGTTCAGGAACACGGTCGGTCCGGGATCGACCCGCCCTGCGAAGCGGAAGATGCCCCGGTCGACCCCGAAAGGGGCGAGGCGAATGCGCGACTCCGGGATGCCGTTCTCGACGAGCACTCTCAGGGCCCATCGCGACGGCACGAACAGCAGGTCCTGCGACGCGAGCTGCCGCAGTTCGAGCGGCGTGAAGCGCGTCAGCTCGAAGATCGGCAGCCCGCAGTGCGGCCCGCGCCCCACGTGATGCGTCAAGTCCGACTGAATCGAGATCCGCAGCGACGGCGCGCGCGGGTCGTAATGGTCCCGTTGCGCGATCGCCCGCTGCAGCATCTCGTGATGCTCCTCGGGCGCCTCGATCCCGCCGATCGGCCAAAGCGCCGGCCTGTGCCCGAGCCGCCCGAGCCAGTCGACCACGTTCAGGCTCACGACCCCGTAGCCCAGGCCGCCGATCGCTGCCGTGACGTTGATGTCCATGCTCAGAGCTCGATCGGCCGCGGCACGCCGCCGGCGCTGTGGGTCGCCCACATCGCCTCGTAGGCCTTCTCCAGGTTGCGCACGTAGCGCGGCGTGTCGAAAAGCGCCGCCGTTTCACGGCTGCGCTGCAGCTTCCCGCGCAACGCCGCCAGTTCGGCCGGCGCGCGCGCGAGCCGCAGCGCGAGCGCCTCGTACTCCGGCAGGGAATGCGTGACCAGCTCCGGCAGGCCGACCGCGTGCAGCAAGCTCCCGGCAACGCGTGAGGCGAACGTTTCCCCGCTGCAGGTCAGCACCGGCAAGCCCGCCCACAGCGCGTCGCTCGCCGTCGTGTGCGCGTTGTAGGGGCAGGTGTCCAGGAACAGGTCTGCGGCGGCGAGCCTGCCCAAGTGCTCCGCAAGCGGAAGCTGCGGGGCAAACGCGAGGCGCTCCGCGGGGATGCCGTGCGCATCGGCTTCGCGGCGCAGGTTGTCCGCCGTCGCCGGATTCCATTCAAGCAGCCAGAGCACGCTTCCCGGCACCGCCTGCAGCAGGCGCATCCAAGCCGAAAACACTTCCGGGAGGATCTTGTAGGATTGGTTGAAGCAGCAGAAGACGAAGCCCTCGGGCAGTCCCAGGGCGCCCCGCGAGGGTGTCGCCGCGACGGCGCGGCGGCGGTCGTTGACCTGGTAGCAGTCCGGCATCAGCACCAGCTTCTCGGTGTAGTCGCCGGCATGCTCGACGGGCGTGACCACGCGATCGCCCACCAGGTAGTCGATGAACTCCGCACCCATCGTCCCTGGATAGCCGAGATAGCTCACCTGGACCGGCGCGGGACGCAGCGCCGCGATCCCGGGTCTAGCGCGGAAGGTGTAGCCCTTCAGGTCGAGCAGGATGTCGACGCCGTCGGCACGGATCGCGTCCGCGGCTTCGGCGTCCGACAGGGCTCGAAGATCCACGAAGCGGTCGAAGGCGCGCCGCAGCCTCGCGCGCATCGCGCTGCCGTCGTCCGGCCCGTACGAATAGGCGGCGACCTCGAAGCGGCGGCGGTCGTGCAGCTCGAAGAGCTCGGCGGTCAGATACGCCGTCGCGTGCGCGTGGAACTCTGCCGACAGGTAGCCGAGGCGCAGCTTTTTTCGCGACGCGTCGCCACGCCGTGCGCGGGATTGCACGACCCCACGTGCTTGAGCCGATATCGAGCGCGCATAGGCCCGCGCGCACGCCAGCTGCTCCCGCCGGGTCGAGGGCATCGAGAGCAATAGGAACGGATCAAAGGGCTCGTCGGCCTGGCCGATTGCACCACGCAGCCGGCCGAAGAGCTCCTCGAGTCGCGGCCAGTCGCACACCCGCTGCATCTCGCCGATCAGCTCGGCCAGGCACGCGACGGAGTCGGGCTCCAGGCGATACGCCTGCGCAAGGCAGCGCACGGCCTGATCATGGCGACCTTCCAGGCCGTGCACCCTGCCGAGACCGAAGTGCGCGATCGAGAGCTCCGGCTGCAGGGCGAGCGCTTTCTCGAAGCATCGCGCGGCATCGCGCAGGCTGCCGTCGGTGAATCGCGCGATGCCCACGTCGCCGAGATGCACCCAGAGCTGCGCGTCGGCCGGCGCACGGCGAAGCGCTTGCCCGAAGACCTCCGCGGCTTCCTCGAGCCGCATGCGACGCTGGAGCAATGCGCCGAGATGAAACAACGCCTCCACGTCGTCCGGCTCGGCCG
>JBFLYF010000382.1:0-2829 GCA_040756795.1 Pseudomonadota bacterium | reverse complement strand
TCGGATCCGGTCGCGTATTTCCGCCGCGATCGGTGTGTCCTCGAGCAGGGCGAGCAGTCGTTGGCGGCTGATCAGCCCGCGGCGGGCAAGCTCGCGGTTGAAGGTGAGATCCTTTTCGCGGCGCGCGACGTACTTGGCGATCGCGAGGTCATGAGGATCCAGACACAGCCCCCTGACACCCTCGGTGTCGCCCGCCGGCAGGTTCACCAGGCGCCCCTTCCAGCCCCTGGGAAGCGTCGCGGCCGATTCGTCGACCGGATCGGCGTAATAGCCGAAAGTCTCGTGAAATGGCGAATGGACCCCGATCGCGTTTAGCCACTCGGTGCGGTCGGGGCGCTTTGAGGCGATCAGGTCCACCTCGGCGGATCGAACGATCTCGTCGGCGAGGTCCGGGTACTTGCCGTGCAGAGCCTGGCTGCCGATGATCACGAACCGCTTCTCCCCCGTGATGCGGCCGGCGGCGCGCAGAACGTGGTCAACCTGCTGCTTCTTCATGCAGCCGTCTCACCTCCTCCCGCGAAAGCAGGCCCACGAAGGGCATCGACTGCCGCAGCCTCGTGGCGTTTTCGTCGCGCCCCAGCATCGCCGCGAACAACGCCCCGTCATCACCGCTCCTGGCGAGGTTTCGCCACTCGCCGTAGGCGGAGACCCACGCACCCTGGCCTTCCCAGCGGTGAAGGTTGGCGAGGATCTGGGCGCGGATCTCGCGCGGCGTGAAGCGGCCCGCCACGGCGACAGCGATGGACCGCTTGAGCTGGTCCAGCGCGTCGTGCGAAAAGCCCGCGCGCGCGGCGGGCCGGATGCCACGTTCGCCGAGCTCGAGGTGGTCTCCCTCGCCGAGGCCCCAGGCCTCGAGCGCGGCTTTCGGGACGATGACTCCCAGGGAATTGCCGATGCGCCGGAGCCTGAGCTTCACGCTCATGTTATATCACGTTATAACATGACGCGCCAACTCAGAGTTGCACGAGCCGGCTGCCGCGGCGGCGGCTCAAGCGAGCGACTTCAAGATCTCGCGCGCCGTGCCGAAGAGCTGGTCGATCTCTTCCTTCTTGATGATGAGCGGCGGCGCGAAGGCGATGACGTCGCCCGTGACGCGCATGTAGACGCCCTTCTCGAAGGCCTTGATGTGCGCCTCCAGCCCGCGCGCGCCGGGCGCGCCGGGGCGCGGGGCAAGCTCGATCGCGGCAATGAGGCCGATGTTGCGGATGTCCACGACGTTCGGGCAGTCGCGCATCGCGTGCGCGGCATCCTCCCAGTACTTGGCGAGCTCGCCCACGCGCGTGAGCAGCCCCTCCTCCTGGTACACCTCGAGCGTGCCCAGGCCCGCGGCGCAGGCCACCGGGTGCGCCGAGTAGGTGTAGCCGTGCGGCATCTCGATCGTGCTCTCCGGCCCGGTCATGAACGCCTGGTAGAGGTTCTCCTTCATGAACACCGCGCCCATCGGGATCGTGCCGTTGGTGATGCCTTTGGCGGTGGTGATGAGATCCGGCATCACGCCGAAGTAGTCCGTGGCGAAAGGCTTGCCGAGGCGCCCCCAGGCGTTGATCACTTCGTCGAAGATCAGCAGGATGCCGTGCCTGTCGCAGATCTCGCGCAGCTTCTCGAGGTACCCCTGCGGCGGCACGTACACGCCCGCCGAGCAGGCGACCGGCTCCACGATCACCGCGGCGATCGTGGAGGGATCGTGCAGCTGGCAGAGCCGCTCCAGGTCCTCGGCGAGCTCGGCGCCGTGCTTCGGCTGCCCGCGCGAGAACGCGTTCTTCGCCGGGTCGTGCGTGTGGCGCATGTGGTCGACCCCCGCCACAAGCGCGCCGAAGATCTTGCGGTTGCCTACGATGCCGCCGACCGCCGTGCCGCCGAAATTGACGCCGTGGTAGCCCTTCTCGCGGCCGATCAGGCGCACGCGCTGCCCTTCGCCGCGCACGCGGTGATAGGCGAGCGCGAGCTTGAGCGCGGTTTCCACCGACTCGGAGCCCGAGTTGGTGAAGAACACGCGCGTCATTCCCTTGGGCAGGAGCGGCACGAGGCGATCCGCGAACTCGAACGCGAGCGGATGCCCCATCTGGAAGGGCGGCGCGAAGTCGAGCGTCGCCACGGCCTTCTGCACCGCTGCGACGATCTTCGGGCGGCAATGGCCGGCGTTGACGCACCACAGGCCCGCGGTGCCGTCG
This sequence comes from Pseudomonadota bacterium, assembly GCA_040756795.1. Classification (GTDB taxonomy): domain Bacteria; phylum Pseudomonadota; class Gammaproteobacteria; order Burkholderiales; family SG8-39; genus RBG-16-66-20. The sequence goes on along the minus strand of JBFLYF010000382.1, from coordinate 658 downwards.
AGGATCTTGCGCCCCTCCGGGGTGTAGTAGTACATGCCCTCGGCGCGCGAGAGCAGCCGCGGCGCCTTCTTGAACTGGCGGTTCATCGAGAACGGCATGAAGAAGGCGGAGTTCTCGAGCGACGTGCCTACGGCTTCCGGTCGGGCTCTCTCGTTCATGGCGGGCCTCCAGGCGATGGCCCAATGGTAGCGCCGTAGCGCGCTCCGGAATACACTTTCCGCCAGGGGGAATCGAAACATGCGCAACCGGGGGAGGAAGCGCAGCGCAACGATCAGCCTGGTGCTCGCCGGCAGCGCGACGCTCGCCGGCTGCGGCTCGCCGGTCGAGCAGCGCGACGCCTATTCGAGCCAGGCCGCCTGCCTGAAGGACTGGGCGAACCCGGCGCTGTGCGAGCCGGTGAAGGACGGCAGGTACGCCTCGAGCTACTTCTACGGGCCGCCGTACTACGCGCAGGGCTCGAGCTGGAGCTTTTTCGGCCGCAACCGCGTCGTGGGCAGCCCGAACGCGATGGACACCACGCGCCTCGCGAGCGGCAGCGTCGCGGGCTCCAGAACCGGGCAGCTCGCGATGCGCACCGGCGCGGGGCCCTCGAGCGTCTCGCGCGGCGGCTTCGGCTCTACCGGACGCGCCTCCTCCTCAGGCAGCTGAGTGCGCCGGG
>JBFLYF010000381.1:0-2837 GCA_040756795.1 Pseudomonadota bacterium | reverse complement strand
CCTCCCCCCCCCGGGGCGGGGGGGGGGGGGGGGCGCCCCCCCCCCCCCCGCGCCCGAGGGCTACGTCACGGCGCTCTTCGACAGCGTCGCGCCGCAGTTCGAGCGCCACCTGGTCGAGGACCTCGAGTACCGCGTCCCGCAGGCGCTCGCCGCGATGGTGCGCCCGAGGCTCGCAGGCGGCGCGCGCGTGGTCGACCTCGGCTGCGGCACCGGGCTCGTGGCCGCCGCGCTCGCGGGCAGCGGCGCCGAGATCATCGGCATCGACCTGTCGAGCCGCATGCTCGAGATCGCCGCGGCGCGCGGCGTCTACGCAAGGCTCGAGCGGGGCGAGCTCGCGGAGGCGCTCGCGCGCATGGCGCCCGGCTCGGCGCAGGCGGTGCTCGCCGCCGACGTCTTCATCTACGTGGGCGACCTCGAGGCGGTGTTCGCGGCGGTAGCGCGCGTGCTCGCTCCGCGGGGCCTGTTCGCGTTTTCCGTCGAGGGGCTCGAGTCCGGCACCTATCGCCTGCTGCCCGCCGGGCGCTATGCGCAGTCGCCGGCATACCTGCGCGCGCTCGCGCAGCGCTTCGGGCTCGCGGAGCTCGCCCTCGAGCGCACGCGCATCCGGCGCGAAGCCCGGGGCCATGCCGAGGGCTGGCTCGCGCTGTTCGCGCGGCGCGCGCCTAGGTGAGAAGGCGGCGGCGCGTCAGCACGGTGGCGAGGTAGAAGCCCCCGGCGGTGTAGGCGGCGAGCACCGCGACGTGCGCCAGGGCCTGCGCGGGCCAGGCGCCGCCGAGCAGCGGGCGCACCAGCTGTACGCCGTGATACAGCGGCAGCGCCTCGGCGATCGCGCGGATCGCCTCGGGCAGATGCTCGACCGGGAAGAACACGCCCGAGAGCAGCATCATCGGCGTGAGCAGCAGCGTCATGTAGTAGCTGAAGAAGTCGTACCCCGTGGCCAGCGCGTTGACCGAAAGGCCGAGCGCGCCGAAGGCGAGGCCCACCAGCGCCATCGCCGGGATCGCGGCGAGCGCGTGCGGCCAGCTCGCGTAGCCGACCGCCGACACCACCGCGAGCATGCACAGGCCCGCGGCGAGCGCCTTGCTCGCCGCCCAGGCGAGCTCGCCCGCCAGCACGTCGTCGAGCGTCATCGGCGCATTGACGATCGCCTCCCAGGTCTTCTGCACGTGCATGCGCGAGAACGCGGAAAACAGCGACTCGAAGCTCGCCGCGTACATGGTCGCCGAGCCGAGGAAGCCGGCGGCGAGAAACGCGAAGTAGCTGGTGCCGCCGAGGTTGCCCAGCACCGAGCCCAGGCCGTAGCCCAGGCCGAACAGCATGATCAGCGGGTCGGCGAGGTTGCCGAGGATCGAAGGGATCGCGAGCTTGCGCCAGACGAGGAAATTGCGCCGCCACACCGCCACGAAGCGCAGGCTCAGCTCGGGCGGGGCATACAGGCGCGCGGGCATTCGCTCAATCCCTCAGGTCGCGGCCGGTGAGCTTGAGGAACACGTCCTCCAGGTTCGCGGGCCGGTGCAGGTAGACGAGCTCGCGCTGGCCGCGCAGCGTCGCGAGCACCGGCTCTACGTCGGGCGCGTAGCAGAACACCGTTTCGCCCACGCGCTCGGCGCGCAGCGCGAGCGCCGCGGCGCGCGCCGCCCAGGCGTCGATCCCCGGGCCGTGCACCTCGACCACCTGCGGCTCGATGTGGCGCGCGATCAGCTCGCGCGGCGAGCCGAGCGCGATGATGCGGCCATGGTCCATGATCGCGACGCGCGCGCACAGGCGCTCGGCCTCCTCCATGAAATGCGTGGTGAGGAGCAGCGTGCGGCCCTCGAGTGTCAGGCGCCGCAGCCGCTCCCAGATGAGGTGGCGCGCCTGCGGGTCGAGGCCCGTGGTGGGCTCGTCCATGACGAGCAGGCGCGGGTCGTTGACCAGCGCGCGCGCGAGGGCGAGGCGCCGCTTCATGCCCCCCGAGAGCGTCTGGATCTTGGCGCCGGCGCGCCCGGCAAGGCCGGCGAACTCCAGCAGCTGCGGGATGCGCGGCGCGACCTCGCGCGCCTTCAGGCCGAAATAGCGGCCGTACACGAGCAGGTTCTCCTCGACGCTGAAATCCGGGTCCAGGCTGTCGAACTGCGGCACCACCCCGACCCGCGCGCGCGCCTCGCGCGCCTGCGCCGGCACCGCGTTGCCGAGCAGCCGGATTCTGCCCGCGTCGGGGTCGATGAGGCCCAGGCACAGCTTCAAGGTCGTGGTCTTGCCGGCGCCGTTGGGGCCGAGCAGCCCGAAGCACTCGCCCGCGTCGACCTCGAGATCGACGCCGGCCACGGCCTCGAACTCGCCGTAGCGCTTGCGCAGCCCGCGCACCTGGAGCGGGCTCATCGCCAGCCGTTGCGCACGATCGCGCGCAGCACCTGCAGCCGCCGGTGAAAGAAGTGGTCCGCGCCCGGCACCACCACCACCGGCAGGTCCTGCGGCTCGGCCCAGGCGAGCACTGCGGCGAGCGGCACGGTCTGGTCGTTCGCGCCATGGATCAGGATCGTGTCGGGCGGCACCGGCGGCACGTCGGAATGGGTCACCGCGAGGCCGACCAGCACCATGCGAAGCGGTTTCACCCGTTGGGCAAGCTTCGCCTGCGCCGCGGCTCCGAACGAAAAACCCGCGAGGACCGGATTTTCACTTTTGGCGAATTCAACGACAGCTGCGAGGTCATCCACTTCGCCCCGCCCTTCGTCGTGGCGTCCTTCGCTCGCGCCCACGCCGCGGAAGTTCGGCCGCCAGGCGCTGTAGCCGAGCTCGACGAAGGCGCGCGCCAGCGTCTGCACCACCTTGTTGTCGAGCGTGCCGCCGTGGAGCGG
>JBFLYF010000380.1:0-2852 GCA_040756795.1 Pseudomonadota bacterium | reverse complement strand
ATTTGCGCCGGACCGCCGCGCGCGGCGCCCCGCGCTCATCAGGGCGGGGCGCGGCCCGGGGCCGGGGCGACCGGAACGATTCCCAGCTCGCGCAGCTTCGCCGCCGCGCGCCGGCTGCCGGTCCTTGCCCAGAGCTCGTAGAGCAGCAGCACGTCCCTGGCGCCGGAGACGTGCGCCTTCTGCGCAACCTCGGCGAGCACCTCCGCGAACCGGGTGAAGCGCTCCGCCAGCTCGCGGAACACGCCGGCCAGGACCTGGTGGCGCCGCGTGCGCGGCGGCAGCTCGCAAAGCGCCCCATAAGCGGTCTCGCCCATGCGGTTGTAGTAGTCCGCGTCGGCGGGCCCGCGCGCGAGGCCCTCGGCGAAGAAACCGAGCATGAACAGCGACACGTCGCCGAGCCGCTGCAGCAGCAAGCTGCGCTCCTCGGCGCTGCGCGCCTCGAGCGCCTCGGCGAGCATCAGCGCGAGCGGCCTCAGCCTGAAGCCGTCGCGGTGGCGCTCGAAGAAATTCTCCGAGCGCGCGAATGCCGTCAGCAGCTCGACGATGTAGTGCTCGGTGTGCGGGTCGGCGCGCACGTTCTGCCGCACGATCGCGCCGTGGATCGAGGCGCGAAACCACTCGCGCAGGCTGGCCACCGGCATGACCTGCGGCTCGCACGCGGCGCTCATCGCATCGTCCTCTCCATGAGGCTCCAAGCCATTGGACCGGGAAATAGTAATGCGGGTTTCACCCAGGTCAAACGCGGCGGTGGCACTCGGCGCAGGCGGCTGCTGACAGGGCGGCCGCCGCAGCGGCTTTTCTTCTATAATCCGCCCTCCTAAAAGCGTGCCCGGACCACGGGGCGCGTTCCCAAGGCCAAGTAGCTCAGTTGGTAGAGCAGAGGACTGAAAATCCTTGTGTCGGTGGTTCGATTCCGCCCTTGGCCACCAATTTCGTTGAGAATTGGTCCCTCGTTCGACAACTACTCGAGGCCAAACCCATGGGCCGCAACACCGCGCGCAACCTGCGCAAGCGCAGGGAGCACCAGAGAATCCGCAAGCAGCTCAAGCGCCTGAGAAGGCAGCCGAAGCAGCCGCCGAAGGGCTGAGCCGCCGTGGCCGAGGAGATCCGGATCCAGTTCACGCGCTTCTCGGCGTTCTACTCGCCGCTGATCGCCACGATCGCGCGCGGGTTTCTGGAGGAGGAGGGGCTGAAGCCCGTGCATTCGGTCGCGCCGGCGGGGAAGTCGGCGATCGCGGGCCTCGCCGACGGCTCGGTGCACGTCGCGCAGTCGGCGGTGTCGCAGGCGTTCGGCCCGCTGGAGAAGGGCGAGCCGCCGGCGGCGGCGCATTTCGCGCAGATCAACGAGAAGGACGGCTTCTTTCTCGTGGGCCGCAGGCCCGAGCCGCGGTTCTCCTGGGCGGCGCTCGCGGGCAGGCGCGTGCTCGTCGATCACGGCCAGCAGCCGCTGGCGATGTTCCGCTACGCCTGCTTCAGGCGCGGCCTGGACTTCGGCTCGATCGTCGCGGTGAACGCCGGCTCGACCGAGAAGATGATCGCCGCGTGGCGCTCGGGCGAGGGCGACTACGTGCACTTGCAGGGGCCCGCGCCGCAGGCGTTGGAGCACGAGGGCGCGGGCCACATCGTCGCCTCGCTCGGGGAGGCGATCGGGCCGTGCGCGTTTTCCAGCCTCGCCGCGACGCGCGCCTGGCTTGCGACCGGCATGGCGCAGCGCTTCATGCGCGCCTACCGCAAGGCGCGCGCCTGGCTGATCGCCGCCGCGCCGCAGGAAGTGGCGCGACTGGAAAGCGGATTCTTTCCCGGCGTGAGCCGTGAGGCGCTCGCGGCCACGATCGCCGCCTACCAGAAGCTCGGCAACTGGTCGCCGCACGTCGAGATCACGCGCGGCGCGTTCGAGGCGACGCTCGACATCTTCCAGCACGCGAAGCTGATCACGCGGCGCCACCGCTACGAGGACGCGGTCGCGCCGCCGCCGGCCTAAGCGGGCCTTTGCGCGATCAGGACGACGTTCGAGCCGCCGAAAGCGAACGAGTTCGACATCACCGCGCGCGGGATCGCGCCTTGCTCCACTTTGCCGGCAACGTGACGGACGATCGCGCACGCGGGGTCGGGCTGATCCAGATGGGCGGTCGGCGGCAGCACGCCGTCAACGAGCGGCATCAGCGCCGCGGCCATCTCGAGCGCGCCCGCGCCGCCGAGCAGGTGGCCGTGCATGGACTTGGTGGAGCTCACCGGGATCCTCGCCGCCGCCTCGCCGAACACCGCCCTGATCGCCTCGCACTCCACCACGTCGCCCACGATCGTCGCGGTGCCGTGGGCGTTGATGTAGCCGATGTCGCCGGGCGCGATGCCCGATTCGGCGAGCGCTTCCTGCATCGCGCGCACCTGGCCGTCGCGGTCGGGCTTGGACATGTGCACCGCGTCGCAGGAGTTGCCGTAGCCCGTGAGAAGCGCGTGAATGGTTGCGCCGCGCGATCGCGCGCGCGCCTCGTCTTCGAGCACCATTGCCGCCGCGCCTTCGCCGAGCACCAGCCCGCCGCGGCGCTTGTCGAAGGGCTTGCAGCTCGCCGCCGGATCCGCGGCGTCGGCGGGCGCGAGCGTGCGCAGCGCCTGCCAGGCGGCGAGCATGCCCGGCGTGAAGAGCGCCTCCGACCCTCCCGCGACCACCGCGTCGGCGCGCCCGGACTGGATGCAGCGCATCGCTTCGCCGAGCGCCATCGCGGAGGAAGAGCAGGCGGTGGAGAAGTTGGCGAACGGCCCGCGCAGGCCCCACTTCACCGCGACGTTCGAGCCCGCTGCGTTGTTCATCGCCATCACCACCGAGAGCGGGCGCAGGCGAAAGTCGTTCTTCG
>JBFLYF010000038.1:0-14453 GCA_040756795.1 Pseudomonadota bacterium | reverse complement strand
GTGTAGCACCCGAGGCAGTACTCGGCGAGCGACTCGAGCGGCCGCTCGGCGGCGTGGCGGAAGCCGAAGTCGTACACGCCGCCGACCTTCGAGTAGGTCGAGGCGACCACCACCGCGCCCTCGTCGTAGAACATCTTCCAGAAGTCGCGGAAGCTGGTCCAGTTGGGCGGGCCTTCCACCACCAGGCGGTACTTCTCGCCCGGGTGGTCGCCTTCGGGGGTGACGGGGCCTTTGCCTTCCTTGATGCGGGCCTCGACTTCAGAGCGAAGAACCTGGTAATACTTCGTCGCTTCCGGCACGCCGCGGAACGCGGTGAAGATCGGGCCGATGTAGTACACCGCGCCGAAGTAGCCGTCGATCGGGCTGGGGCGGTGCTTCGCGCTCTGCAGCACGTTGACCAGGTCCTCCTCGGCCTTGACCGACTCCCGCATGTACTGGCGCAGCCGGTCGATGTCGAACTTGACGCCCGAGATGCGCTCGCAGGTCGGGATCACCTTTTCCTTCAGCTGCTTGACGACGTAGTCGCGCATCGCCGGGCTGATCCGGCCGTCGCCCTGGTAGGGCACGTGCAGCATCACCGTCTCGCAGTCGTACTTCTGCCGCACCAGCTCGAACCACTTCATGAAGGTGAAGCAGCCGGTGTAGGAGAGCAGCAGCAGGTCCGGGTGCGGCATCGGCTCGCCGGTCGGGCCGACCTCGCCCTGCAGCATCATGCCGAGGTCGGTTTTGACGTAGGTGCAGACGTCCTCGGAATGGCCGTCGCGCTCGGCGTCCATGATCATCTTGCCCGACTTCTTGCGCAGGCCGTTCTGCAGCGCGTCGGTCTCGGGCAGGCGCCGCGCGAAGTCGAAGCACATCAGCAGCTCGTTCAGGTTGCCCGGGACGAACGTCGCCGAGACCTTGCGCCCGGCCTGGCGCGCGGTGGCCACCTCGTGGTAATTCTTGTTGATCATCTCCTTCTGCAGGAGCATGGCGTCTTCCTTGACCACGGCCTTTGTTTTCGTATTCATGCAGCACTCCAGAGCTTGATCGAGTCGGCGAAGGTGCCGGTCTGCTCGCGGATCGGCGCCATCTGGCCGGTGTTCTCCGCGTACTTGAAGGCGGTGTACGGAATCTTGTGCTTCGCCAGGATCTCGAGCAGCATCGGCCGCTCGAGCAGCGCCGGGTCGCAGAACGAGGCGGCGGCGAAAATCACGCCCTCGGCGCCGCGCGTCTTCACCTGGCGCAGCAGGTGCTTGCCCTTGTCCTCCTTCCGGTCGTCGTACTTCGACGAGGTCTGCGCCGAGCGGTGCAGGAAGGCCTTGGACAGCTCCTCGAGCGGGTTCCCCGTGGCCGGCACGTCGTCCAGCAGCATGCTCTGGCAGAGCTGGAAGTCGTCGTCCACGACGTAGCAGCCCGCCATCTCGATCGACTTGATCAGGCCGAGCGGCGGTTGCTCGCAGAACGACCCCGTGAGAACGACGCGGGCGTTGTCGCGCTGCGAACGTTTTTGTTTTTCTGTTTCATCGATGTAGTTTCTTATCAGGACCGTATGCTCTTCCGGCGGCAGGACGCACCCGGCCCTCAACACCAAGTAAACCTCGGAGGTCGGCGCCTGCCAGGGCTTGCGCGCCCGGTAGGCGTAGAGCTCGCGCACCGCCTTGCGGTTCTCGTTGTAGACCGTGATGGAGCCGTTCAGATCGGCGTCGGAGATCCTTTTCCCCGAAAGCTTTTCAAGATCCGAGCGCAAGGCGGCCATTTCATGGATGTAAAAGCTTCCCCCGGTCCCGTCGTCGTAGTTCTGCGGCAGGTCGAAGTACTTGACGTACTTGTCCTTGAACATGATCTGCCACATGCCCGAGAGGTTGCGGATCACGTCGCAGATCGAGGGAAACAGCATGCCGTCCAGGCAGTCCAGGCGCCCGGTGAGGCCGAGCTCGACGGTCGAGCGCGGGATGCGGCAGATGTAGCTCTGGTAGTAGGCGTCGCCCTGGATCACCTCGAGCTGGTCGCCGCCGCCGAAGATCCCCACGGGCAGCATGCCCGCGGCGTGGATGATCTCGCGCGGCACGTAGATCGGCAGGTAGCCGATCGCCTTGCGCCCCGGGGCCGCCGCCTTCCATTGCTTGACGGCGCTGAAATCGAGGTCCTCGAAGAGCGCCTCGCAGCGCTTGACGATGTCCTGGACGCTCATCGGTGCTCCCATTCGGGTTGGCGTTTCTCCATGAAAGCCTTGAGCCCCTCTTGCGCGTCGTGCGTCGCCATCAGCCTCTCGAGGTAGAGCGCCTCGACACCGTCGAGCCGCGCGCGCGCCAGCTCGGCAAAGGGCTCGCGCGCGGCGCGCACCGCGAGGGCGAGGGACGCCGCGCTCTTGCCCTGCAGGTGCGCTTCGAAGTAGGCAAGGGCGGCGGCGACCGGGTCGTCGGCGACCTCGTTCGCGAGCCCCCAGGCGGCGGCGGTCCGCGCATCGATCGGGCGGCCCGAGTACAGCAGATCCTCGGCGCGCGCCTGCCCGATGCGCGCCGGCAGCAGCACCGAGGCGGCGGGCGCGAAGACGCCCAGCTTGATTTCCGGCTGGCCGAGCTGCGCGTCGGGCGCCGCGAACAGCAGGTGCCCCGCGGCGGCGAGCTCCAGCCCGCCGCCGAGGCACTGGCCGCGCACGCAGACCAGGATCGGCTTCGGCCACTCGAGCATCTGCGCGAGCAGGCGGTGCAGCGCCGCGAGCATCTCCGCGCAGCGCTCCGGGAGGTGCTCCTCTACGCTCGCGCCAAAGGAGAAATGCGGCCCTTCGTGGTCCAGCAGCGCGGCAAGCAATCCTTCATTTTTCTTGTATTTTGAAAAACCCTGGTCGAGGGCCGAGATCATCTCCGCGTCGATGATGTTGGCCCTGGGCCGCGCCAGGCGCAGCCTGAGCAGCGCGCCGTCGCGCTCCAGCCAGACCTTGAGCGGCTCGGCGGTCATGCCTTCTTCGGCTGGATGGCGTCGTGCAGCCCGCCGACCCAGCTCTCGCCCGCGGCGAGCTTCTGCCGCAGCTGGATGAAGTCGACCTCGCGATGGTCCTTCGGCCCCTCGTTGAAGGCGGTGAATCCGGCGCGCGCCTCGGTGACCATGTTGAGCGCGAGCCAGGCGCGGGAGTTCTCCTTGTTGCGGTTCCAGGCGTCGAGCTTGGGCTTTCTCAGCTCCTCCACCGTCTTGGTGGTGCAGTCCGGGAAGGTGAGCAGCATCTTGGCGCACAGCTCCTCGACTTTCGCATCGAGCAGCGACAGGTCGACCGCGCCGCGCTTGAGGGTCTGTTTTCCTTCTTCCAATGCTTTTCCGGTCAGGGGCTTGCCGAAAGCAAGCCGTCCGAATTCGTCGAACAGCTTCTTCGTCTCGACCAGCGGGTTCGGCACGAACTTGCCGTCCACCTTCAGCGCCGGGACGATGTCGGTGAGGATGCCCATCTGGTAGGCCTCGTGCGCCGAGAACGGCTCGCACAGCACGCAGGCGGCCATCGAGCGCTCCGCGCCGACCATCACCGGCAGGAAGTCGGTGGCGCCGCCGATCGGCGCCGAGCCGTGCTTGGGGCCGGCCTGGCCGAAGCGCGCCAGGTCCTGCGCCACGGAGAAGTCGCAGGCCATGCCGATCTCCTGGCCGCCGCCGATGCGCATGCCGTTCACCCGGCAGATCACCGGCTTGTCGCAGGCGAGGATCGCCGAGACCATGTCGTTGAACAGCCACATGTACTGGCGGTACTCCTGCGGGTGCCCGGCGTAGTACTCGGCGTACTCCTTGGTGTTGCCGCCGGTGCAGAAGGCCTTGTCGCCCGCCCCGGTGAACACCACGCAGTTGACGTCGCGCGCGTTTGATGCGGCGCGGAACGCGAGGATCACGCCCTTCACCATCTCGGTGGTGTAGGAGTTGTACTGGCCGGGGTTGTCGAGCCAGATCCAGGCGTTGTAGAGGCCGGGCACCTCCCGGCCCTCGGGCGTGCGCGCCGGACGCCGCTCGTAGCGCACGCCCGGCGCCGCGGACGCGGCCAGATCGTGGTCCTTCAGGAACCGGGTCTCGGGGGCCGCCATGATCGCCTTCCTCCTTAAATAGGTATTCTGATACCGATTTAGCCGTCTCGTGCATAAATACCCCGCCCGATCGTCGCTCGATTTGATTTGGCTCAAGGTTTGGCCACGCCGTTCCGACAAATTTGCGCCATGCATTCCTCGATCTCGGTGGCGCTCGCGGGCAGCGGCGGCGCGGGCGTGATGACCGCAGGCAATATGCTGCTGGAGGCGGCGGCCATCGCGGGCTACTACGGCCTGATGACGCGCTCGAGCGGCCCCCAGATCCGCGGCGGCGAGGCGGCGGCGATGCTGCGACTCGCCACCTTCCCCACCGACGCGCAGGACGACCGCTTCCAGGTGCTCGCCGCGATCGACTGGCAGAACGTCGCGCGCTTCGCTTCCGAGATCCCGCTCGGGCCCGCGAGCCTGGTGCTCGGCGACCCGGCGCAGGGCGAGCCGCCCGGGGTCTTCCTGAAGGGCGGCGCGCGCACCCTGCCGCTGCCGCTCAAGGCGCTCACCGCCCGGGTGAAAGGTGCCTGGCCCAACATGGTCGCGCTCGGCGCAGTCGCTAACCTCATCGGACTACCGCTGGAGGCGCTCGAGGCCGCCGCGCGCAAATCGATGAAAAAGGGGCTCGAGGCGGGGATCGAAGCCCTGCGCCTGGGGTTCACCGAAGGGCCGAAGGAAGAGCGATTCAATCTGGCGGCACCGCCCGCCGCGGCGCGCCGCTGGCTCATCACCGGCAACGAGGCGGCGGGCTACGGCGCGCTGCGCGGCGGGGTGCGCTTCGTAGCGGCCTACCCGATCACGCCGGCGACCGAGCTGCTCGAATGGATGGCGCCCGCGCTCGCGCGCGCGGGCGGGGCGCTGGTGCAGGCCGAGGACGAGCTCGCGTCGATCAACATGGCGCTCGGCGCCTCGTACGGCGGCGTTCCCGCGCTCACCGCGACCTCGGGGCCGGGCCTTGCGCTCATGATCGAGTCGCTCGGCCTCGGCGTCGCCGCCGAGGTGCCCGTGGTCGTGGTGGACGTGATGCGCACCGGGCCCTCGACCGGCATCGCCACCAAGAGCGAGCAGGCGGACCTGAACATCGCGCTCTATGGCATGCACGGCGACGCGCCGCACCTCGTGCTCGCGCCCAACTCGCTCGCCGACTGCCTCGCCACCACGCAGTGGGCGGTCGGGCTCGCCGAGTCGCTGCAGGCTCCGGCGATCGTTCTGTCGGATCAGTACTTCGGGCAGGCGCGAGCAGTCATCGATGCGCCTTTCGTTTCAGAAGAAATTCCTGGAAGAGAAAAAGCAAAGGCAAACGGAACGTATCGGCGCTACGCGGTAACGCCCTCGGGTGTATCGCCCATGGCAATCCCCGGCACCCCCGGTTGCACCTACACGGCGGACGGCCTGGAGCACAACGAGCGCGGCACGCCCTCCTCGCAGGCGGCCGATCACCTCGCGCAGATGGACAAGCGCGCGCGCAAGCTCGCGCAGCTCGACCCGGGCGAGCGCTGGGCGAGCGTCGAGGGCGCGGGCGACACCGCGCTCGTCACCTTCGGCTCCTGCACCGGACCGGCGCGCGAGGCGCTCGGGCGGATGGGCGACGGCACGCGCCTGGTGTCGCTGCGCATGCTCTCGCCCGCGCAGCCGCAGAAGCTCAAGCGCGCCCTGGAGGGCGTGAAGCGCGTGCTGGTCATGGAGCAGAACCACGGCGGGCAGTTCCTGCGCTACCTGCGCTCGGAATACGAGCTGCCGGGCGCGGTGAAGAGCCTGCGCCGCCCCGGGCCGCTGCCCTTCCGGCCCGAAGAGATCGAAGCGGCGCTGAGGGAATGGCCGTGAGCGCGCAGCTCGAGTCCGTGCCGCAACTCGCGGCGAAGGACTTCAAGTCCGATTACAAGCCGGTCTGGTGCCCGGGATGCGGCGACTACTCCGTGCTCTCGGCGATCACCAAGGCGCTCGCGAGCCTCGCGCTCCGTCCCGAGAACGTCGCGGTGGTGTCGGGCATCGGCTGCTCCTCGCGCATTCCCGCGTACACCAGCTGCTACGGCTTCCACGGCGTGCACGGCCGCGCGCTGCCGGTCGCCACGGGCCTCAAGGTGGCGCGGCCGGACCTGACGGTGCTGGTGGCGAGCGGCGACGGCGACGGCTACTCGATCGGCGGCAACCATTTCCTGCACGCCTGCCGGCGCAACGTCGATCTCACCTACATCGTCATGGACAACCACGTCTACGGCATGACCAAGGGCCAGCCCTCGCCCACCACCGAGCCCGACTGGTCCTCGAAGCTCGCCCCCGGCGGCACCGGCCTGCGCGAGTTCCACCCGCTCGTCATCGCGCTCGCCTCGGGGGCGAACTTCGTCGCGCGCGCCTTCTCGGGCGACCCGAATGGCTGCGCCGCGCTGATCGCCGAGGCGGTGCGCCATCCCGGCTTTTCGTTCGTCGAGGTGCTCTCGCCCTGCGTCACCTTCCGCCCCGAGCAGCGCGGCTGGAAGGAGCTCGCGCACCCGGCGCCGGTCGCGGCCACCGACGACCCGGCGCGCGCCGCGCGGCGCATCATGACCGACGACGGCTTCAACATCGGCGTTCTCTACCAGGGCCGGCGCAGGCCCTACGCGCCCGCGAAAGGCGACGCGGTGCGCGGACCCGAAGACTTCGAAAAGGCCTTCGCACTATGAAAACCAAACCCCGCGCCGCCGCCTCCGAGTACGAGGACTTCATGGCGCGCGCCTACGCGATGGAGCTGGAGGCGACCGAGCGCTACGCGCAGTTCGCCGAGCAGCTCGAGACGCACAACAATCCCGAGGTCGGGCAGCTGTTCCGCAAGCTCGCCGAGATCGAGGCGCTGCACGCCAAGCGCATCCTGGGCGAGATGCGCTGGCCGAGCCTGCCGGCGCTCGCGCCCGCTTTCGCCTGGGAAACCGGCGAGGGCCCGGAAACCGCGCCGTTCGAGGCGCTGCACTACCTGATGCAGCCCTACCACGCGCTCGAGATCGCGCTGCGCTGCGAGCTGCAGGCGCAGGATTATTTCGAGAAAATCGCGGCCGGCAGCGCGCCGCGCAACGTGCGCGCCGCCGCCGTAGAGATGGCGCGCGAGGAGCGCGAGCACGTGCGCCTGATCCGCGAGTGGCTGAAGCGCGTGCCGCAGCCCTCCGCGGACTGGGACGCCGATCCCGACCCGCCGAGCCTGACGGAATGAAGGCGCTGCTGCCCGCCGGCTGGAAGCCGCCCGTAGGCTACGCCAACGGCATCGCCGCCGAGGGCAGGCTTGTCTTCGTGGCAGGACAGGTGGGCTGGAATGAAAACCAGGTCTTTGAATCGGAACGGCTGCCGGACCAGTTCGACCAGGCCCTGCGCAACGTCCTCGCGGTGCTCGCCGAGGCGGGCGGCAGCGCCGAGCACATCTGCCGCATGACCGCCTACTGCTGCGACAAGCCGGCCTACCTCGCGGCACGCCCGGAATTGGGCAGAATATGGCGCCGCCACATGGGCCGGCACTACCCGGCGATGAGCATGATCTTCGTCTCGGACCTGCTCGATTCGCCCGGCAAGATCGAGCTCGAGGCGACCGCCGTCATTCCCGTGGAGAGAATCGCATGAGAGGCCTGAAGGGCAAGACCGTCATCGTCACCGGGGGCGCGGCCGGCATCGGCGCGGCCACCGCGGCGCGCTTTCGCGAGGAAGGCTCGAACGTCGTGGTCTTCGACCTGAGCGCCGAAAAGAGAGTCGACATCACGGACTACGAGGCCGTGAAGCGGGCGGTGGCCGAGGTCGGGCCGATCGATGTCCTGGTCAACAACGCCGGCTGGGACATGTTCAAGCCGTTCCTCAAGACCGATCCCGCGTTCTGGCAGAAGATCATCTCGATCAACCTGGTCGGCGCGATGAACATGCTTCACTGCGTGCTCCCCGGGATGGTAGAGCGCGGCAGGGGCAAGGTGGTGACGGTGGCCTCCGATGCCGGACGCGTGGGCTCCTCGGGCGAGGCGCCCTACTCCGCCTGCAAGGGCGGGCTGATTGCGCTCACCAAGACGCTCGCACGCGAGCTCGCCGGCAAGGGCATCCGTCTCAACGTCGTCTGCCCCGGCCTCACCGAGACCAACATGCTCGCCGAGTTCATGAAGGGCGCGGGCAACCCCGAGAAGCTCGCCGAGGCCTACCGGCGCGCGATCCCGATCGGGCGCCTGGGCAAGCCCGACGACATCCCCGGGGCGATCCTGTTCTTCGCCAGCGACGACGCCGATTTCATCACCGGGCAGGTGCTGAGCGTCTCGGGCGGCCTTACAATGCACGGCTGAGAAGGAACCTTCGATGCCGATCTACGAGTATTCCTGCAGCAAGTGCGGCCACGAGTTCGAGACGCTGGTGCGCTCGGGCTCCGCGCCCGACTGCCCGAAGTGCAGCTCCACCGAGCTGGAAAAGAAGCTCTCGGTGTTCGCCACCGCGAGCGCCGCGCCCGAAGCGCCCGCCGCCGGCCCCTGCGGCACCTGCGGCCACCCCGGCGGCCCGGGGTCCTGCGCGCTGAATTGATTCGCGAACCGTCGCGAGCGGTCTAGCTAGGCCTTGGCGAAGGCAACGGCCTTCGCTCTGGCATTTCGTTGTAGAAGGTCCCGTTCAGCTTGCGGCCGGTCAGATCTTTCCGGACGCCGCCCCATTGCTTGAAGAAAAACGCCACGCCTGCCGCGCGGCACTGGCGAAGAATCGATTTGACCCATTCGGCCTTCATCGGACGCGCCCGCGGGCCTGACTCGCCGCCTACGATCACCCAGCTGATCCCCTCGAGCGGCAAATCCTCGAGCGGCCCAATGAGCGGTTCAAGGGACAGGAACCGGATCTCCGCTGGAACCTTGCGCAGTGCGTCAACCCGATGTTTCACGCGGACATCTTCTACGCTGACACCCATCCATATGTGACGCGGCCAAGGCAGCGTCGCTGCCAGGTCGGCGAGCCGCTCCGCACGCTTCGTCAAGATCTGAAACGTGTGCTGTGGGCACGCGACCATCGTTTCGAAGACGCGTGCGATGTAGGCCGCCGGTATGTCTTCGTGAAACAGGTCGCTCATCGAATTCACGAACACCGTGCGCGGGTGTCTCCAGCGGCGAGGCACGTCAAGCAAATCCGGATGCAACGTCACGCGGAAGCCGTCGCGATAGCGATCGCTGCCAATGGCACGCAGCCGCTTCGCCATCCTCTCCGCGTAGCAATTCTTGCAGCCCTGGCTGATCTTCGTGCACCCCGTCACCGGGTTCCACGTCATTTCAGTCCACTCGATGCTTGATTTGGTCGGCATTATGAACAGACAAACAATAGCGCGCGCAGCGTCGGCGATCAACCAAACAGTCGACCTTGTGGGGTCACGTTCGCAATATCCTTCCAGAGCTTGTGCGCAAGATCATGGCGCGCGACGAACACGAGCCAATACAACTCCGAGCTCTTGCTGTTCTCCACCGCCTCGACGCACTCATTCGCGGAGGTGCCGAGTTGCTTGATCAGCCCTTTCCAATGCTCGAAAATCGCTTGGCGAACTAAGTCCGGACGCTGGTTCGTATTCACCTGCTCGCGCCATCCCGGCGCGAATCTGTCCAAGTGCTTCGGGCCATCCGTGCGCAGGTAGTTGTGCAGATCGCGCTTCAAGTCCATTGCGCTTACGTGAATCAGCAAGTCCATGTGCTTCACAGCCGCGAGGCGCTCGATCACGGAAAACGGCAGGTCGCCCAAGCGGAACGGATCGAGCAGCGCAAGGTGCAGACCGTAGGGATCGAGAGCGCTTATCACCTCGTCCATCACTGCTTCCGCCTCCCCGGGGAAGATGCGGACCTTCGCCCCTCGCGATGCAAGGCGATTACGCGCAGCTTCGAGGTATGCGGGATCTGCATCCGCCAGCAGGAACTCGGCAAACTGGACTCCGTGCTTGCCGCCCGCCGCCCACGCCACCAGCGGGCTGCCGTCGACGAACTCGCCGTTCTCCCGAATCCGGGACCGACCCGGGCCGCAATAGAGATCGACGTAAGTTGTTCGCCCCTTGAACTTGCGCCGTGCTGCGCGGGCGCTGTCGACGTATTTCCGAAGGCGCTCGTGCTTTTCGAGCGTCCAGATTCCTACGTCGCTTGCAGGCAATCCATCCCGATCCATCCAATCCGCCATCGCCCACCTCCGGAAACTGTATTTATATACACTATTAGCCGCTATCCTGCCATAACGCACTACCGGCTGAGCGGCTTACAGCGGTGCTGACGAACGGCGGCTCGTTGCGACGAGGACAATGGAAGTAAGGATGAAGAGCGCGATCGCGCCAGCGTTGCCCCATGCGCCGGCCTGCTTCAAGAGAAGGTCATCCAGGAGATTTCCCGAAACCCTTAGCGCCAGGCTCGCGTGCAGCAGCGCGAGCGGCGCGTAGAGCGCGGGCGAATAAGGCAGCGCGACGCGCAGCACCGCCGGCAGGATCACCGGCGCGTGGCCGAACACCATCGAGAAGACGAAGCCGACGAGGATCGCGTGCAATGCCGCGTCGCGCATCACGTCCAGTGCGAGCAGCACGCCGCCGAGGGCCAACCAGAAATATCCCGCGAGCAGGCACACCGCGATGTAGCGCGGCAGCGCGCGCTGCCTTACCGTCACCCAGGCAAGGTCATAGGCGAGCAGCCACAGCGCGAGCAGTACGAGCGCAGCGCCTTGCAGTATTGGATTGACCGAGAGAATGAGAACCGCGACCCCGATGGCGATGAAAGCATTCCTCGAAGAAATGCTGCGTTTCAGGTAACGCGACAGCTCCAGGCGCTCGGCGCCGATGGTGAGCGCGAAGAAGGCGATCCACCACGGAACCGCCTGCCCGCCGTAGAGCAGCAGCGTGTTGCCGACGACCCAGGCGAGCGCGCCGGCGAGCAGCGTCGCAGTTTCAAGCGAGGGCTGGCGGATCACCACCATGAGAGTTGCCAGGCTGAACAGCATTGCCGCGAGAACCAGGATCACCAACCCGGCGGGCAAAAAACCAAGAACCAGAGCAATGCCGCCCAATCCAGCGCACAGCGGCGCGGCATAGGCCCAGAGCCTGCCGAGCGCGACCGCGCGCTCGAGCCCGATCACCGTGCCGAAGAAGCCGCTCGCCATCAGCGCGCCGTGCAGCGCGGTCGCCGGATGGACGGGCAGCTCGAACGCGCCCAGGCGGGCAAGACCTCCCGCGATGCCGAGCGCGAGCGAGACGAAGCCGAGCGCGAGCAGCGGCAGGCGCCAGCGCGGCGGCATCAGCCCCAGCCGAATCGCCCGCGCGCCTGCTCGCTCATGCGCTCCGGCGTCCAGGGCGGGTCCCAGACCAGCTCGACCTGGACCTGGGTGCCGGCGGGCGCCGCCGCCTCGATTGCGGCGCGCGCCTCGTCCTGCAGATAGGGCGCCGCCGGGCAGGCGGGCGAGGTAATGGTCATCTCGACCCTGACCTTGCCGGGCTCGATCGCGATCGCGTAGACCAGCCCGAGGTCGACGATGCTCATGCCCGCCTCGGGATCCTCCACGGACAGGAGCGCCCGGCGGACTTCTTCTTCGTCCATGGCAGCACTTGACCGCAGTCCGTCCCCGGATTCATTGATCTAAGTTAAATTGACGCTCATTTCAAGCGGCATCCTTCCGCCATGACGCGACGTCCCCTCCAGATCAAGACGCAGGCGTTCCTCGCGAACCTGCCGATGTTCAGCGAGATGAGCCGCGAGGAGCTCGACCGCATCGCCGCCGCGACGCTGCCGGTGCACGCGCAGAAAGGCCAGTCGATCTTCGAGTGCGGCGACCCCTGCACCGGCTTTCATGTGCTCGTCTACGGCCAGGTGAAGCTCGGCTTCACCTCGCCGCAGGGCATCGAGAAGGTGGTCGAGATCATCCGCCCGGGCCAGAGCTTCGGCGAGGCGCTCATGTTCCTCGAGCAGCCCTACATCGTGTTCGCGCAGGCGCTCTCGGACTCGATGCTGCTGCACGTCGCCAAGCACGCCGTGTTCGACGAGCTGGCGCGCCATCCGGGCTTTGCGCGACGCATGCTCTCGGGACTGTCGCGCCGCCTGCACGGCCTGGTGCGCGACGTAGAGGCCTATACCCTGCGCTCGGGACAGGAGCGCGTGATCGGCTACCTGCTCGCCGACGCCGAAGGGACCGCCGCGGCCGGCGGCGCCTGCGAGGTTCACCTCACGCCGGGAAAGAGCGTGATCGCCTCACGCCTCAACATGACGCCCGAGCACTTCTCGCGCATCCTGCACGAGCTCACGGCCGCGGGGCTGATCGAGGTGAACGGCCGCGCCGTGCGCATTCCCGACCTCGAGCGCCTGCGGCGCGGCGCCTGAGCGCGCGGCGCTCGCCGGATCGAACCACGCCAGGCGCGCGCGCAGCCGCACCACCTCGCCGACGATCAGCAGCGCCGGAGGGCGCACGCGCGCGCGCGCCGCGCGCCGCGGCAGCGTCGCGAGGCAGCCTTCGATGACGCGCTGCTCCGGCCAGGTCGCCTTCTCCACCAGGGCGGCGGGCGTTTTCGCGTCGAGCCCGTGCGCGATCAGCCGGGCGCAGATCTGCCCGAGGGCGCCCACGCCCATGTAGACGACGACGGTCTGCCGGGGGCGCGCGAGCGCTTTCCAGTCGAGCTGCGCGGCGCCGTTGTGCAGGTGGCCGGTGGCGAAGACGCAAGCCTGCGCGTGGTCGCGGTGCGTGAGCGGGATGCCGGCGTAGCAGGCGGCGCCGGCCGCCGCGGTCACTCCGGGCACGATCTCGAAGGGCACGCCGTGCGCCGCCAGCGTCTCGATCTCCTCGCCGCCGCGCCCGAAGATGAACGGGTCGCCGCCTTTCAGGCGCACGACGCGCTTGCCCTGGCGCGCGAGCCGCACCATGAGGGCGTTGATCTCCCCCTGCGGGAGCGAATGGTGGTCGCTGCGTTTGCCGACATAGATGCGCGCGGCGCGGCGCCGCGCCAGCGCGACCAGCGCCGGATTCACCAGATGGTCGTAGAGCACGGCGCTCGCGCGCCGCAGGGTGCGCAGCGCGCGCACCGTCAGCAGTTCCGGGTCGCCCGGGCCGGCGCCGACCAGGCTGACGAATCCGCGCGCGCGCTTCTCGGGTCTGCGGGCCGGGGGCGCCTTGCGCATGCCCGGACTCTAGGGGACCGGTAGGGCGCGTTATTTGATCTAGGTTAATGATCGGCGGCGGGGATGCGGCAATCTCCGCGGATGCCTGCGCTTGCCCTGCTTGTCGCGCTGTTCGCCGCCTGCGCGACGGCGCTCGCGCAGGCGCCGCAGCCGGCGCGGCGCGCCGCGCTCGACGAGCTCGTGCGCCAGGACTGCGGCTCGTGCCACGGCCTGACCATGAAAGGCGGGCTCGGACCGGCGCTCGACCCGCAATCGCTCGCCGGCAAGGACCCGGAGCAGATGCGCCACGTGATCCTCCAAGGCCGGCGCGGCACGGCGATGCCGCCCTGGCGCGAGCACCTTTCGGAAGCCGAAGCGGGCTGGATCGTCGAGCAGCTCAGGCGGGGCCTGCCGAAATGAGGGCCGGCGCCGTTCTCGCGGCTCTGCTGCTCGCCGCCTGCGCCGCGCCGCGCGGCACGGGCGACCTGGGCCTGGTGATCGAGCGCGCCTCCGGCAGCGTGCTGCTGATCGAGACCACGGGGCGCTCGGCGCTCGCGCGCGTGGAGGGGCTGGGCGATCTTTCGCACGCTTCCGCGGTGTTCTCGCGCGACGGCCGCTACGCCTACGTCTTCGGCCGCGACGGCGGCCTCACCAAGGTCGACCTGCTGCGCGCGCGCATCGAGCGGCGCGTCATCCAGTCGGGCAACGCGATCGGCGGCGCGATCTCGCAGGACGGGCGCCTGGTGGCGGTCGCGAACTACAAGCCCGGCGGCGTGCGCCTGTTCGACGCCGCGAGCCTCGAGCCGCTCGCCGAAGTCCCCACCGGCGCAAAAGTGGTCGGCATCGCGGACGCGCCCGGCAACCGCTTCGTCTTCAGCCTGTTCGAAGCGGGCGAGATCTGGATCGCGGACGCGAGCGATCCGCGCAAGCCCGCGATCCGGAAGATCGCCGGCGTCGGCAGGCAGCCCTACGACGGCCTGATCACGCCCGACGGCCGCCACTACATCGCGGGCCTGTTCGGCGAGGACGGCCTTGCGCTCGTGGACCTGTGGAACCCGCAGGCGGGCGCGCGCCGCATCCTCTCGGGCTACGGGCGCGGCGAGGAGCCGCTGCCCGTTTTCAAGATGCCGCATCTGCGCGGCTGGGCGGTGGCGGGGCGCTTCGCCTTCCTGCCCGCGATCGGCCGCCACGAGGTCCTCGTGGTCGAGACCGCCGGCTGGACCGAAGTGGCGCGGATCGCGGTACATGGCCAGCCGGTGTTCGCGGTGGCGCAGCCCGGCGGGCGGCGCGTCTGGGTGAACTTCGCGTTCCCGCGCAACGACGTCGTGCAGGTGATCGACACCGCGTCCCTGCA
>JBFLYF010000379.1:0-2852 GCA_040756795.1 Pseudomonadota bacterium | reverse complement strand
CCGGCCGGCAGCTCACCAAGGCGGCGATTGAGGACGTGATCCTGCGCGGCGGCTTCGCCGCATGGCGCGGCCTCGTGGGCGCGCTGCGCTCGGACCCGAGCGGCCGGATCGCCGGCCGGGCACGCGAGGTCGCACGCGCGCTGGCGCGGCACGACGAGCGCGCGCGCGCCTTTGCCACGCTGCTTCCTGCTCTCACCGCCGCGCGCAAGGCGTCGCCCGCCGATGGCCGCTAAGCGCCGGATCGCCGACTGGGAGCGGCTGCTCGCCCACGCGGAAGTCCTGCAGACGCGGGTGCCGGGGGCCGTGCTCGTCGGCGGCACCGCCGCGGCCTTGCACGCGGGCCATCGCATCTCGTTCGATCACGACCACGTGATCGCCGCCCTCGGCCGCGACTACGAGCGCGCGATCGCCGCGCTCGAGGCGATCGCGGGGTGGCGCACGAAGCGGCGCGTGAAGGGCAAGCTCGTGCTCGGCGGCATCGAGGGCATCGACGCCGGGCTGCGCAACCTGCGCCGCTCGGCACCGCTCGAGACGACGACCCTCCGACTGAAAGGCGGCGGCGAGCTGAAAATTCCCACGGTCGCAGAAATGCTGCGGATCAAGGCGTTCCTTCTCGTCGAGCGCAACGCCACGCGCGACTACCTCGACGTCGCCGCGCTCTCGCACCACCTCGGCCTGCGCGCCGCGGCGAAGGCGCTCGAGCCGATGGGCGAGCTCTACGCGGAGTTCGCCGGCGAAGGCGGCGACATCCTGCTGAGCGTCGCGGTGAAGCTCGCGAACCCGGACCCGTACGACCTCACCGAGGTGGATCTCACCGAATACAAGGGCATCGTCGCGCCGTGGAACGACTGGCGCGCAGTCGAAGTGCAATGCCGCGCCCTCGCTGCCGCCCTCCTCAAGCCGTCCGCGTCAAGGGGATAGAGGGATAGGAATTTCTTTCTCTTCCGTGCCGCGGAATGTAGGCGACCGGGACGGAGCCGCGATAACATCCCAGCCCCAGGGAGGGGTGCCTCTATGACAAGCTCGCGGGCGAGTTTGGCGCGCGGATTGAATCGCTTAGCCAGGCAGCCATCGACTGAGCTCGAAAGCCTCCAGCGGCTATGGCCCGCGGTTCGAAAGCAGGTTGAACGGAAGCGAAGACATCTTCTCCGTGCCATACCGAAGGACGATCCAATCAGGCTGCAAGTGGATCTCCTAGGGCCCATAAAGTGCGCATCTGATGAGACGCTCCATACGCAGGCGTTGGCTTACGCGATGGATCCGCAGACAGGACACCAGCTTGCGAAGCATGTCGTGCTTTCCCTCCTTGAGTTTCTTCGCTCAAAGTATCCACGGTCCGGTGCGGCGCGCGTGCTAAGAACAGCGCGCAAGGCTGGCGCACGGATAAGCGTCGAGCCAGAGTACAGGTATCGTGTGGAAGGGTTTCGGCATAAATCGGCTGCGCGATCCGATATTTGGATTGAAATTCAAGGTGCAAAGAGGTCCGCGGTCATGGTGTTAGAAAACAAAATCAAGGCCGCAGAGTCTGACGGTCAGCTATCGTGGTACGAGCGCAAGGCGGCGGCATGGTGCAAAGCCCGCGGGCACAACCGCTTCCTGCTTATTTTTCTCTCACGAGAAGGCCAAGCAGCCACCACCTATGAGAAAAGGAGATGGGTTGCGCTATCTTACTTGGAGCTTGCGAGCGTCCTGCGAAAGGTATGGGTTGAAGCGCGTCCAGCTCTTGGGGCACAGTGGCTGGCGCTATACGTTGCTTCGATCATGCATGGCGTCCTCGGTATCAACCTAAAGCGGCACGAGAATTTCAATCTTGTAGACGTCCAAGCCTATCTGGGAAGACGCCGATGAGGGGAAGGCACGTATTTATCCCGGCTATAACAAGAGAAATCGAGTTCTGTGCGCACAACGCGAGAACGATGGAGGCAATATTAGAGAACGAAGAGGGCTCGGCGTTGAGCAAATTGACGGACCGGGTTGCAGTACGCGCTAATCAAGACACCGACAAGTTATTAAGAGCACTGGAGGTGGGCGTCGCAGACGCTTTGATGGGCATCATGCGGTTGAATTGGGTGAACACGAACCGCGCCGAAAACTGGGAGAGTTGGGGAAAGCTATATATGCCTCGCGGCCCGATGCGCCGGATCGGTTCCGCAGGAATCATGCTCGCCGAAACACCAACGCCGCTTCGTCTCATTGGATGGATATGGCCCAGATGGGGAGGCATGGACGGTCGACGCGAGCTAGTCCATGGCTGCCGCAAGAAACTGAAAACCATCTGCCTGCCCCATGAAAATCCTACTCGTTATCCCGATTGGACCGAAGATGACGGCGTCGTTTGGCTAGACGAGCAATTGACGCTTCGCAGTGCCTTCGATGACGTTGTTCTAAGTGTCTCCCGCCAAGCCAAGACCTTTTTTAGAACCGCCAAACCCATCTTGAAGAAACTGTCAGACCACTAGGCATTTTTTCTAGGGATAGGAATTTCCTTCCTGTGCTTGCCGCACGATGGCGGCGAGGCGCAATCGGATGACATGGCAATCTGCCGGTCAATGCAACCGGTGAAGCGCTATTTCAGAGACGGGGCTTTGAGGACCGCTGCGGTCTGCTTGCGCCGGAATTCGTCGAGCTTTCTTGCCATCTCTTTGTCGGAAAGCGCAAGCAGCGCCACCGCAAAAAGGGCCGCATTGGCCGCGCCGGCCTCGCCGATGGCGAAAGTCGCCACCGGGATGCCCTTGGGCATCTGCACCGTGGACAGCAGCGAATCCAGGCCCTGCAGGTGCCTGGAGGGCATGGGCACGCCGAGCACCGGGAGCGTGGTGTGCGCGGCGACCACGCCGGCGAGGTGCGCCGCG
>JBFLYF010000378.1:0-2879 GCA_040756795.1 Pseudomonadota bacterium | reverse complement strand
ATAGGTGCCCTTGCTGCACAGGATCCGCAAGCGCAGGCGCTCGCCGTCCCGGTCCAGGAGCTCGAGCGCGTGCACCGTGATCGCGCGCGCGGCGCGCTCCACCGCGCGCCCGGCGCGCGCCAGCGCGTACAGGGGCTGCCCGCCGTGCTTGAGCGCCGAATACATCGGCGGCACCTGCGCGATCGTGCCGCGAAAGCGCGCCAGCGCGCGCTCGAGGTCCTCCCCGCCCACCTGGACCGGCCGGCGCCCGGTGACCTCGCCCTCGGCGTCGCCGGTCCGGGTGGCCACGCCGAGCTGCACGTCCGCGACATATTCCTTTGCCGCCTCCAGCCCGAAGCCGGCGAACTTGGTCGCCTCGCCGAACAGGACCAGCAGCACGCCGCTTGCCAGCGGGTCGAGCGTTCCCGCGTGTCCCGCCTTGCGCGCCCGGTACAGGCGCTTCACGCGCTGCACGGCCGCGCTCGAGGTCATGCCGAGCGGCTTGTCGAGCAGCAGGACGCCGTCGAGCCGGCGCGCGCTCATTCCTTGGGGCGCACGCTGTCGATCAGCCGCGACAGGCGGTCGCCGCGCTCCACCGACTCGTCGTACACGAAGCGCAGCTCCGGCGTGGTGTAGAGCTTGATGCGGTGCGCGAGCTGCGAGCGCAGATAACCTGCAGCGCGCTGCAGCGCCTTTTCCGTCGGAAGCCTGTTTTCCGCCTGCAGAAGCGTGAAGAAGACCTTCGCATGAGAAAGGTCGGGCGAGACATCGACCGACGTGATCGTGACCATGCCGACACGCGGGTCGCGCACCTCGCGGCGCAGCAGTTCCGACAATTCCCGCTGGATCAGGTCGGCCACTTTGCGCGGCCGTCCCCCGCTCATGTTTGGACCGCCTCCGGCTAGAGCGTGCGCGCCACCTCGAGGACCTCGAAGACCTCGAACTGGTCGCCTTCCTTGAGGTCCTGGAAGCTCTTCAGCGACATGCCGCACTCGAAGCCGGCCTTGACCTCGCGCACGTCGTCCTTGAAGCGCTTCAGCGACTCGATCTCGCCGGTGTGGATGACGACGTTGTCGCGCAGCACCCGCACCTGCGCGCCGCGCCTCACCAGGCCGTCCTGCACGTAGCAGCCGGCGACGGTGCCGACCTTGGAGATGCGGAACACCTGGCGCACCTCGACCATGCCGATGACCGATTCCTTGCGCTCCGGCGCGAGCATGCCGGAGAGCGCCGCCTTGACTTCCTCGACCGCGTCGTAGATCACGTTGTAGTAGCGCACGTCGACCCCGGCGGACTCGATGAGCTTCCTCGCCGTGGAATCGGCGCGCGTGTTGAAGCCGACGATCACGGCGCGCGAGGCCATGGCCAGGTTCACGTCCGACTCGGTGATGCCGCCCACGCCCGCGTGCACCACGGTCACCTTGACCTCGTCGGTCGACAGGCGCCCGAGCGCGTGGGCGAGCGCTTCCTGCGAGCCCTGCACGTCGGCCTTGATCAGCAGCGCGAGCGTCTTCTTGCCGCCCTCGCCCATCTGCTCGAACATGTTCTCCAGCTTCGCCGCCTGCTGCTTGGCGAGCTTCACGTCGCGGAACTTGCCTTGCCGGAAGAGCGCGATCTCGCGCGCCTTCCTCTCGTCGGCGAGCGCCACCATCTCCTCGCCCGCGCGCGGCACGTCCGAGAGGCCCTGCACCTCCACCGGGATCGACGGGCCCGCGCTCTGCACCGGCTTGCCGTTCTCGTCCAGCATGGCGCGCACCCGGCCGTAGACCGCGCCCGCCACCACGACGTCGCCGCGCTTGAGCGTGCCCCCCTGCACCAGCAGCGTCGCCACCGGGCCGCGGCCCTTGTCGAGGCGCGCCTCGATCACCACGCCCCGCGCCGGCGCCTCGACCGGCGCCTTCAGCTCCTTCACCTCGGCCTGCAGCAGCACCTGCTCGAGCAGCTCGTCGATGCCGGCGCCCGTCTTGGCCGACACCGGCACGAAGGGCGAATCGCCGCCCAGGTCCTCGGGCACCACCCCCTGCGCCAGCAGCTCCTGCTTCACCTTCTCCGGGTTCGCCTCGTGCTTGTCGATCTTGTTGATCGCGACCACCAGCGGCACCTCGGCCGCCTTGGCGTGGTTGATCGCCTCGATGGTCTGCGGCATGACGCCGTCGTCGGCCGCCACCACCAGCACCACGATGTCGGTGACCTTCGCGCCGCGCGCGCGCATCGCCGTGAACGCCTCGTGCCCCGGCGTGTCGAGGAAAGTGACCACGCCGCGCGGCGTCTCGACGTGGTAGGCGCCGATGTGCTGCGTGATGCCGCCCGCCTCGCCGGCCGCCACCTTGGTGCGGCGGATGAAGTCCAGCAGCGAGGTCTTGCCGTGATCGACGTGCCCCATCACCGTGACCACCGGCGGCCGCGCCACGAGCGCCGCGGCCTGCGGCGCGGAGTCGAGCAGGTAGGCTTCCGGATCATCCAGCTTGGCGGGTTTCGCCGTGTGGCCCATCTCCTGGACCACGATCATCGCGGTCTCCTGGTCGAGCACCTGGTTGATCGTCGCCATGCTGCCGAGCTTCATCAGCACCTTGATGACCTCGGCCGCCTTCACCGACATGCGGTGCGCCAGCTCGCCCACCGTGACGGTCTCGGGCACGAGGACCTCGCGCACCTGCGGCTCGGAGGGCGGCACGAACGCCGGCTCGCCGGCGCCCTGGGCCGCGGCGCGATGACGCGCGCCGCCGCGCCCGTGCCAGCCGCCGACGCCCCCGCCCATGTCGCCGCGCGTCTTGATCGTGCGCCGGCGCACCGAGTCGTCCCGCAGGATCGTCGTCTGCTTGACCTTCTTCGGCTTCTTCTCGGCCTTCGGCTCGCCCGCCTTCGGGGCGTGCAGCGTCGTCGTGGCGGCCGTGGCCGCG
>JBFLYF010000377.1:0-2885 GCA_040756795.1 Pseudomonadota bacterium | reverse complement strand
TAGCGGGAGAGGGAAGCGAGCCGTTGCGGCCTTTGGCCGCGGGTTTTTTATGAATTCCGGGGTCTACGGCCTTTTTCATGCCGGGGCGATAATAACAGATTGCTGGGGAGTCAATTGGTTTGCTATAGTGCGAGTGTGTACTTTTAGTGAATTCTTCAGAATTCTGCACAAGTACGCGAAACGCAACGGATTTTCGCGCCAGGTAAAAGCCGGCGCGGGCTCTACCGCACCGTTGCCCCCGGCGTAGCGCCGGTCAGCCAGACAGCTAAACGCGATTAGAGCCCAAAAAGGGTAACACGTCTCTCCCCTACTTCCTGTAGAGACGTATGAATAGACGCTCTTAAAAGCGAGCACCTGCCGACACATACAGGCAGACGACGCGTGGGACAGCAAAACTGTTCACGGCGTAATTAAAGTCTGAATTTGCACAACCGCGCACGCTATCAGGCGCGGAATCAAAGCAGCAGGCCGCCAAACCTTCATCGGCGGTCTCTGCACCCTGTCGGCAGGACGACGTTCCGTCATGTCGCGCTGAAACCACAGCGCGGGCGGGATCGCGCGCCAAACCGGGCGTCAGGGGCATATATCAACAATGAAGCGCATTCTGTTTAACGCAACTCACCCCGAGGAGTTGCGCCTGGCCGTGGTCGACGGCCAGAAACTGCTCGATCTCGACATCGAATCCTCGACCTACCAGCAGAAAAAAGGAAACATTTACAAGGGCAAGGTCACCCGCGTGGAACCCAGCCTGGAAGCCGCCTTCGTGGACTACGGTTCCGAGCGCCAGGGCTTCCTGCCGCTCAAGGAAATTTCCCGCATTTACTTCCAGGGCTACAACGAGCGCACCCCCATGAGCCAGGTGCGCATCCGTGACGTGATCCGCGAAGGCCAGGAACTGCTGGTGCAGGTGGACAAGGAGGAGCGCGGCACCAAGGGCGCGGCGCTCACCACCTTCGTCAGCCTCGCCGGACGCTACCTGGTGCTCATGCCCAACAACCCCAAGGGCGGCGGCATTTCGCGCCGCATCGAGGGCGAGGAGCGCGCCGAGCTGCGCGAGGCCATGTCCCAGCTGAAGCTGCCGGACGACTATTCCGTCATCGCCCGCACCGCCGGCATCGGCCGCTCGGCCGAGGAGCTGCAGTGGGACCTCGACTACCTGATCCACCTGTGGGACGCCATCTACAAGGCCTCGCAGGAGCGCCCGGCGCCGTTCCTGATCTACCAGGAGAGCAACCTGGTGGTGCGCGCCACGCGCGACTACCTCAAGACCGATATCGGCGAGGTGCTGGTGGACAATCCGGAGATCCACGAGCGCATGCTGAAATTCATGCAGCAGGTGGCGCCGCAGTTCATCGACAAGCTCAAGCTGTACAAGGACGAGACGCCGATGTTTTCGCGCTACCAGATCGAGCACCAGATCGAGTCGGCGTTCTCGCGCGAGGTACGCCTGGAATCGGGCGGCGCCATCGTATTCGATAAAACCGAGGCCCTCGTCACCATCGACGTGAACTCGGCGCGCGCCACCAAGGGCGCCGACATCGAGGAGACCGCGTTCAACACCAACCTGGAAGCGGCGGAGGAAATCGCCCGCCAGCTGCGCCTGCGCGACCTCGGCGGCCTGATCGTCATCGACTTCATCGACATGACCCCCGAGCGCAACCGGCGCGAGGTGGAAAATCGCATGTTCGAATCGCTCAAGGTGGACCGCGCCCGCACCCAGGTCGGCCGCATCTCGCGCTTCGGCCTGCTGGAGATGTCGCGCCAGCGCCTGCGTCCGTCGCTCGGCGAGTCGTCCAGCCTGATCTGCCCGCGCTGCCGCGGCACCGGGCACATCCGCAGCGTGCAGTCCTCCGCCCTCTCGATCCTGCGCATGATCCAGGAAGAGGCGATGAAGGAAAACACCGCCGCGGTGCACGTGCACCTGCCGATCGACACCGCGACCTTCCTGCTGAACGAAAAGCGCATGGAAATGAGCGCCATCGAATCGCGCATCGGCACCCCGATCATGATCATCCCGATGTCGGACATGGAAACGCCGCACTACCATATCCGCCGCCTGCGCATCGACGAATACGAGGCCGAGGCCGACGTGCCGAGCTACGAGATCGACCTGGTCGAGGACGAGGAAGACGAGGAGCGCAAACCCTCCCAGCCGACGCCGGCCACGGGCGAGGCGGAGAAGCCGGCCATCGGGCCGCTCACGCACGCGGCCGCGCCGCCCCCGGCGCCGAAACCGGCTGTCGTTGCCAACGGCGGCGGCTTCATCAAGAAGATCATCACCGGCCTGTTCGGCAAGAAGGCCGAAGAAGAAACCAAACCGGTGGCAACGGAAAGCCGTCCGGCACGCCAGCACCAGCCGGGCCGCGGCCATGGCGGCGGTCGTCCGCCGCACCGCCCGCCGCACGGCCAGCGCCATGAGCGGCATGATCGGCATGCGCATGGCGAACGCCGTCCCGGCGGCCAGGGCCAGGATCAGAACCGTCAGCGCCCGCCGCAGCCGCAGCAGGCCGGCGGCGAATCCGGCCAGCCTCCGCGTGAACGCGCCGAGGGCAGCGGCGGACGCCGTCGTCGTCGTGGCGGCCGCCGTCGCGGTGGCCGCGGCCAGGAAGGCCGGGCGCCGCAGGATCGGCAGGACCCCTCTTACGGCAAGACGAGCGAACGCAGCGAGCAGGGCTACAATAACGCGCGCAACGCGGCGCCGGAGTCGAATGGCTCGCCGGCACCGGACGCGCGCCCGCCGCGCGAGGAAACCTCCTACGTGCCGCCGGCTGCGACCGCCGGCGCGACGGAAGCCTTCACGGAAACCCCACCCGCGGCCTCTTCCTGGGACAAGTCGTCTGAACAAAACAACGATGGCTGGCACACGCCTTCGGCTCCGACGTCCG
>JBFLYF010000376.1:0-2890 GCA_040756795.1 Pseudomonadota bacterium | reverse complement strand
CTGACATGGCCGAACCTTTCCCCAGGAGATCGGGCTCCGTCCCCGATCTTCGCCATCGGCTGTGCGTGGCGCCGATGATGGACTGCACCGACCGGCATTGCCGGTACTTCCTGCGGCAGATCTCGGCGGGCGCGTTCCTCTACACCGAGATGATCACCACCGGCGCCCTGCTCCACGGCGATGTAGAGCGGCATCTCGCGTTCGGCGCCGAGGAGCATCCGCTCGGCGTGCAGCTCGGCGGCAGCGAGCCCGACGAGCTCGCGCGGTGCGCGAAGCTCGCCGAGTCCCGCGGCTACGACGAGATCAACCTCAACATCGGCTGCCCGAGCGAGCGCGTGCAGCGCGGCGCGTTCGGCGCCTGCCTGATGGCGGAGCCGGAGTTGGTGGCCGACTGCCTGCGCGCAATCGGCGAAACCGTGAATATTCCGGTGACGGTGAAGCATCGCATCGGGCTGGACGACAATGAAGACTACGATTTCGTCCAACGGTTCGTAAGGATCGTTTCCGAGGCCGGTTGCCGCACCTTCATCGTGCACGCGCGCAACGCGGTGCTGAAGGGCCTGTCGCCGAAGGAGAACCGCGAGGTCCCCCCGCTCCGGTACGAGGTGGTGTACCGGCTGAAGCGGGACTTTCCGCACCTGGAGTTCATCCTGAACGGGGGCCTGACGAGCAGGGCGGCGGATCCCCGCGTGGACGGCGTGATGCTCGGAAGGGCTGCCTATCACCAGCCCTGGGTTCTTGCCGATGCTGGGAATACGAGGACCAGGGTGGTGGAGAAAATGCAGAACTACTGCAGAAAGCATGTCGGCTCCGGCACTTCACTGCGCCACGTCACCCGGCACATGCTCGGCCTCTATCACGGTCATCCGCGCGCGCGGCTCTGGCGCCGCATGCTTTCGGACGCCGCGCGCCTCTCGCGCAACGACCCTGATCTCCTGCTCGAGGCGCTCGCCGCGATGGAGGCGCCGCGCGGAGCGCTCAGGCCGGCGTTCTCCCTGGTTCCCGCCGGCCGGGAAGATTGAGCACGGTCGCGATCGTCAGCACGGCGCTCACCACGATGCTGTAGAACACCAGCGACGGCCGGCCGCCGTCGAGCAGCCAGCCGAAGTAGACCGGCGTCAGGATCGAGCCGACGTCGAGCCCCGAGTAGACGAAGCCGTACACCTTGCCGGTGGCGCCCGGCGGCGTGGTGGCGCGCACGATCATGTCGCGCGACGGGTTGGTCAGCCCGCCGGTGAAGCCGGCGGCGGCGAAGAGCGCCGGCAGCGCCGCCGCCGGCGGCCAGGCCGAGGCGAGCACGAACAGGATCGCGGCGCTCGCCGCCATGCCGCCCACCGCCACCAGGTCGTGGCGCTCGGTGCGTGCCGCGACGAAGCCGCCGGCGAAGATCCCCGCCGCCGCGCCGAGCAGGTAGGCGCTGAGCGCGGCCGAGGCGAGCGAGGCGCTCGCGCCGTACAGCGCGATCATGGTCGCGATGCCGAAGGTCTGGATGGCGATGAAGCCCACCGCGATCAGCACGAAGTACGCGAAGCACATCAGGATCGGCGCCGAGGCGAGCACCTTCAGGTCGGCTGCGAACCCGCCGTGCGCCGCCGCGCGGCGCGCGTCCGCCGGCTCGACGTACAGCGCGTCGCGCTGCAGCGCGAGCAGCACGATCACCGCCACGCCCAGCGCCGCGGCGCCGAGCAGCGCGCCGCGCCATCCGGCCGCGCCCACCATGCCGATCGCGTAGCTGGGCGCCGCCGCGTAGCCGAGGAACCCCGCGATGCCGTGCCAGCTGAAGGCGTAGCCGAGCCGCTGCTTGTGCACGCGCGCATTCAGGATCGAGAAGTCGCAGGGATGGAACACGCTGTTGCCCAGCCCGCCGATGAACGCCGCCGCGAGCAGCATCGCGTAGCTCTGCGCGAGGCCCGCGAGCAGCGCTCCCGCCGAGGCGAGCGCGAGCCCGCCGAACAGCACCCGGCGCGCGCCCAGGCGGTCCACCGCGAAGCCGGCGACGGTCTGGAAGATGCCGCTCACCGTGTAGTACAGGGCGACCGTGGCGCCCAGGGCGACGTACGACACGCCGAGGTCCTCCTTGATCAGGGGGAACACCACCGCGGTCGCGATCTGGAAGAAATGCGACAGACCGTGGGCGAGCGCGACCAGGCCGATGATGCGGATGTCGCTGTTGAGGGTGTTGGCGTTTGCGCTCAAGAGGTCTTTATAGAAGAAACAAAATCAACCACGGCTCTCAACGTCTCTTCCGGCTTGTCCCGGTGCGGCGAATGTCCGCAGTCCTTCAGTGCCAGCAGCTCGCACGGGCCGCTCACCTGGCGCCGGATCGCCTCCAGCTGCGCCAAGGTGCCGTACTCGTCGTCCTCGCCCTGGATCGCGAGCACCGGGCAGCGGATGCCGGGCAGGTACTGCTCGATGTTCCAGCGCTCGAACTCCGGGTCGAGCCAGGCGTCGTTCCAGAGGTAGAACGTCTTTCCCGGATCGGCATGGTACTTGGCGAAGCGCTGCGGCAGGTCGGTCGTTTCGAAAGTCCGCCGGATCCGGCGGATGCTCTCCAGATTCGACTGCTCGATGAACACGTGCGGCGCGAGGACGACCAGCCCCCTGACCGGATGTCCTGACCCGGCATGGATGAGCGCAATGGACGCGCCGTCGGAGTGGCCGACGAGGATGGGGTTTTTCAGGGAAAGATTCGAAAGCAGATCGGGCAACGACTTCAGGGCTTCGTCGTGCATGAATCTGACCCCGATTTTTTCCTCCTGCAGGACCTCCGAGGCGCCATACCCGTAGCGGTCGTAGACCACGGCCCGGCGGCCGGTGGCGCGCGCCACGCGCTCCGGGAAGCCGCGCCACAACCGGATCGAGCCGAGCCCCTCGTGCAGGAACACCAGCG
>JBFLYF010000375.1:0-2895 GCA_040756795.1 Pseudomonadota bacterium | reverse complement strand
GTCAACCACTTCATCGACGCACTGGCCACCCAGCGCGAGCGCATCGCCGGAGCGGTGTCGAGCAGCGACGCCAGCAGCGCGCGCCTGCGTGGCCACGGCTTCCGCGTGTTCGACGCCGGCGAGGTCGGGCAGCTGCCCATGTACGTGGACGGCGCCGACGAGATCGACCCCTGCGGGCGGATGATCAAGGGCGGTGGTGCGGCGCTGACGCGCGAGAAGATCGTCGCCGACATCGCCGAGCGCTTCCTGTGCATCGCCGATGCCTCCAAGCGCGTGGACGTGCTCGGCCGCTTCCCGTTGCCCGTCGAGGTGATCGGCATGGCGGTGGCGCGCATCACGCGGCGCTTCGAAGCCATCGGCGGCCGCGCCGTCCTGCGCGCCGGGGTGCTCACCGACAACGGGCACCCCTTGCTCGACGTGCACGGCCTCGCCCTCACCGATCCGCTGGCGATGGAGGCCGAGATCAACCAGTGGCCGGGGGTGGTGACCGTCGGCATCTTTGCGCGCCACGCGGCCAGCATGTGCCTGCTGGGGACCGCCGACGGCGTGCTGACCTTGCACTTGAACTGAGCCCAGCATGTCATCCAACACCGCACCCGCCGCGACCGCCGCGCTGCCCGGCGGCGGTCCGCCGAGCGCCGCCGCCCCGCATGTGGCACCGGGCGACATCGCCGTCGGTGTGGTCGTCGGCCGCGCATCGGAGTATTTCGACTATTTCGTTTACGGCATCGCGTCGGTGATCGTCTTCCCCGCGGTGTTCTTTCCGTTCGCCACCCAGCTCGAAGGCATCCTGTACGCCTTCGTCGTCTTTTCGTTCGCCTTCATCGCCCGACCGATCGGCTCGGTGCTGTTCATGCAGGTGCAACGCCGCTTCGGCCGCGGCGCCAAGCTGACGATCGCGCTGTTCCTGCTCGGCACGTCCACCGCGTGCATCGCGTTCCTGCCCGGTTATGCGCAGGTCGGCACGACGGCGATCGTGCTGCTCGCGATCTTCCGCATCGGCCAGGGCATCGCCCTCGGCGGCTCGTGGGACGGGCTGCCGTCGCTGCTGGCGATGTCGGCGCCGCGCGCCCGCCGCGGCTGGTACGCGATGATGGGCCAACTCGGCGCGCCCATCGGTTTCGCGATCGCGGCCGCGCTGTACGCGCTGCTGACCTTCAGTCTCGACAGCGAGGACTTCCTCGATTGGGGCTGGCGCTTTCCGTTCTATTGCGCGTTCGCGATCAACGTCGTTGCGCTGTTCGCGCGGCTGCGGCTGGTCGTCGCGCGCGAGTTCGACGAGCTGCTCGAGCAGCGCGACCTGGCACCCAGCGACACCCGCGAGTTGCTGCGTGACCAGGGCCGCCACGTGCTGATCGGCGCGTTCGGGGCGCTCGCCAGCTACGCACTGTTCCACCTCGTCACCGTCTTCCCGCTGTCCTGGATCGTGCTGTACTCGACGCAGTCGGTCAGCGAGTTCCTGCTGATCCAGATCGTCGGCGCGGGGCTCGCGGTCGCGGGCATGGTCGCCTCGGGCAGGATCGCCGACCGCATCGGTCGTCGCGAAACGCTGAAGCTGTTGGCCACGCTGATCGCCGTGTTCAGCGGCTTCGCGCCGACGCTGCTCGGCGGCGGGACGCTGGGCCAGGACGTGTTCATCCTCATCGGCTTCGTGCTGCTCGGCCTGTCGTACGGGCAGGCGGCGGGAGCCCTGAACTCGAGCTTCGAACCCAGGCACCGCTACACCGGTGCGGCGCTGACCTCCGATGTCGCCTGGTTGGTCGGTGCCGCCTTCGCGCCGCTGGTCGCGCTCGGTCTGTCGGCGAACTTCGGGCTCGGTTACGTCAGCCTGTACCTGCTGTCGGGCGCAGCGTGCACGCTGCTGGCGTTGTTCGTGGACAAGGCACGGCAGGAGCGGCTGGAGCGGGAGGAATCGAATGCTTAGAGAAACCCCGGCTCGGCCCCTGGGGCGATGGCCGGCATGGGTCGCCTGCGCGAGCCTCGTCGCGGGGTGTGACCTGGTGGTGCTGAGCCCGTCCGGCGACATCGCCGCGCAGCAGGGCCGGCTGATCGTGCAGTCGACCGTGCTGATGCTGCTGATCATCGTGCCGGTGATCGCGTTGACGCTGTGGTTCGCGTGGCGCTACCGCGCGTCGAACCGTGCCGCGCGCTACGAACCCGACTGGGACCACTCGATCCAGCTCGAACTCGTGATCTGGGGTGCACCGCTCTTGATCATCATCGCGCTCGGCGCGCTGACCTGGATCACCACCCACACGCTGGACCCGTACCGCGCCTTGCGGCGCATCGACGCGCAGCGCGTGGTGCCGCGCGACGTGAAACCGCTCGTCGTGCAGGCCGTCGCGCTCGACTGGAAGTGGCTGTTCATCTACCCCGAGCAGGGCATCGCGCTCGTCAACGAAGTCGCCGCGCCTGTGGACCGGCCAATCCAGTTCCGCATCACCTCGCATTCGGTGATGAACTCGCTGTTCATCCCGGCGCTGGCCGGGCAAATCTATGCGATGCCGGGCATGGAGACCAAGCTGCATGCGGTGATCAACAAGGCCGGCGCGTACGAGGGCTTTTCGGCCAACTACAGCGGCGCCGGGTTCTCGGACATGCGCTTCACGTTCCGCGGGCTCGACGCGGCCGGCTTCGAGCGTTGGGTCGAGCAGGCGCGCACGGCCGGCAACGCCGAGCTGAGCCGCGCCGCCTACCTGGACCTGCGCCGGCCGTCCGAGCGCGTTGCGGTGCAGCGCTGGAACGGCGTGGCGCCGGACCTGTGGCACGCGATCCTGAACCGCTGCGTCGAGCCCGGTGCTAAGTGCATGCACCAGCAGATGGCCGAGGACGCGCTGCGCCAGCGCGTCGCCGCCGGGGCCGAGCCGCCCGAGGCGCTGTTCGCCACCGCGATCT
>JBFLYF010000374.1:0-2914 GCA_040756795.1 Pseudomonadota bacterium | reverse complement strand
GGCGCGGCACCCGCCAGGGCCGCCAGCGCACGGGCCGCCGCGACCGACTGCGACACCGAGCAGATGCCGCAGATGCGCGGCGCGATGACCAGCGCGTCGCGCGGCTCCTTGCCCAGCAGGATCTGCTCGAACCCGCGGTACATCGGCGCCACGACACGCGCCGACGCGACGCGCCCGTCCGCAATCTCGAGCTGGACTTCGAGATCGCCTTCGACCCGATTGAATGGGCCAACGATGAGACGGCTAGCTTGCATGGGCGATCAGCAGCCGGGTCGAAACCTTCATCGGATCGGGCGGTGGACAAACATCGTGCAAGTCGTCAGCCGAGTCGCGTCTTGCGCACGGCAGGCGGCACGACCACGTGATCGGCGGTGGCGTTCGAACGCACGCGTCGGGGCGTGGCACTCTTGGACAAGGACGCCAGGGCCACGAACCAGGCCTTGGGCATGTCGGTCGGCAGGCCGATCGGGATGCCGGCGATCTTGGGCGTGGCGTGGAAGGCATGCCCCGGCTCCTCGAAGCCGGGCTCGGTGCAGCTGATGCAGGCGTAGCCGCCGCGCGTGCAGGAGCCCTCGCCGTTCCACAGCCGGTTGTTGCAGTCGGCATGCGCCTGCGTGCCCTTGCAGCCCATGTTCTCCATCATGCAGCCGAGGTCGGACGGCTTCTCGGCGCTGGCCTTGAACTCGTAGTACTCGTTGCGCGTGCAGCCATGGTGCACCAGCTGGTCGGCGTAGAAACGCGGCCGCGCGAAGGCATCGAGCTCGGCCATGCCCAACGAGGGGCCCGTGGCCAGTGCCGCCAGCGTCTCGACCACCCAGCCGGGGTGGGTCGGGCAGCCGGCGACGTTGATCACCGGCAAACCGCCACGCGCCACGAACTCCGCTCCGAGCAGCCCGCCCTTCGTGTCGCCGTCGTACTGGAGCCCGCAGGCGTCGGTCGGGTTGCCACCCGCCGCGGTGATGCCGCCCCAGGCGGCGCAGCTGCCTACGGCGACGACATGCCCGGCCAGCGACGCCAGCTCGCGCACCCAGTCGATCATCGGCCGGTCGGTCCCGGCCAGCACGTGGAAGCGCCCGGTGCCGTTCGGGCCCCGCAGCAGCGAGCCTTCGACGCACAGCACGTCCAGGCGCGTGCGCCCCGTGATGCAGTCGTCCAGCAGGCCGAGCAGTTCGGCCCCGCTGGCCAGCGACAGCGACGGGTGCCACACCAGATGGATGCCGGCGTCGCCGAGAAGGGCCGCGAAGTCCGGGGTATCGGCGCACAG
Organism: Pseudomonadota bacterium; assembly: GCA_040756795.1. GTDB lineage: Bacteria > Pseudomonadota > Gammaproteobacteria > Burkholderiales > SG8-39 > RBG-16-66-20. The sequence continues at coordinate 1,650 of JBFLYF010000374.1, read as the reverse complement.
CAGCGACATGCTGCAACCGCCGCACCCCCCGGACTGCAGCCACAGGGTGTTCAGCCTCGGGGCGGGTTCCATCTCTAGGTCTCCTTGCGGCGGACCAGTCCCAGCCGCTTGAGTTTGTTGCTCAGACCGAAGCGCGACAGGCCGAGTTCGGCCGCGGCGCGCGTGCGGTTCCAGTTCAGGCGCAGCAGCGTCTCGCGCAGGATCGTCGCCTCGACGGCGTCCAGCCGCTCGGACAAGGTGCCGCCGCCTTGTCGCAGCGCCGCCGTCGCGGCGCCGTCCTTGGACAGCATGGCGCCCGCCTGACCCTGCAGCACCTTGGGAGAGAAGTCGGACGCCAGCAGGCTGGCCCCGTCGCTGAGCGCCACCGCGCGAGCGAGCTCGTTGTGCAGTTCCCGAATATTGCCGGGCCAAGGGTACGCCATGAGGCAACGCATCGCCTCGTCGTCGATGCGCGGCTCGGGCCGCGGCAGCTTGGCGCAGATCTGGCTCATCAGCTGTCCGGCGATGGTGGGGATGTCGCCGATGCGCTCGCGCAGCGGCGGCATCGTCAGCGTGACCCCGGCCAGGCGGTAGTACAGATCTTCCCGAAAGCGCCCCGCAGCGACCTCGGCGTCGAGCTGCCGGTGCGTGGCCGCCACCACGCGCACGTCCACCGGCACCGGCCGCGGCGAGCCCACCGGGCGAACCTCGCCTTCCTGCAGCACGCGCAACAGCTTCACCTGGAAGGCCGGCGTCGTGTCGCCAATCTCGTCGAGGAACACGGTGCCGCCATGGGCCCGCTGGAACAGGCCGACATGGTCTTCGTGCGCGCCGGTGAAGGCGCCGCGCTTGTGGCCGAAAAGTTCGCTTTCGAGCAAGGTCTCGGGAACCGCCGCGCAGTTCTCGACGACGAAGGGCGCCGCGGCCCGGGCCGACGCGTAATGGATGCCCCGCGCCAGCAACTCCTTGCCCGTGCCCGACTCGCCGAGCACGAGCGCCGCGAGGTCGTAGCGGGCCACGCGCGCGGCCACTTCGCACACCGCATCGAGCGGGCTGCCCGGCGCGCGCGACAGGCGCTCGAAACCGAAGGCCGAGCGCGCGGCATCGAGCCGACCGGCGAAGCGCGAGCGCAGCGCCTTGGCGCCGGCGCGCATCTCGAGGTCGAGCCGCTCGAGCCCGCGCCGCGACGCGCGCGCCTCGAGCGCGCTGCGGGTGGTCTGCAGCAGGTGGTCCGGCACCCAGGGCTTGAGGATGTACTGGAAGATTCCGGCGTCATTGACGCCGGCGATGATGTCCTCGCTGTCGGTGTAGCCGGAGACGACGATGCGCACCACTTCGGGCCAGCGCTCGCGGGCTTCCTTGAGGAACTCGATGCCGGTGCAGCCCGGCATGCGCTGGTCGCACAGCATCACGTCGATCGCGTCCTCCGAGTCGAGCAGCAGGCGCGCCTCCGCGGCGCTGCCTGCGCCGAGCACGCGAAACTCCTCGGCGAGCGTGCGGCGCATCGATTCGATCGAACGCGCCTCGTCGTCGATCAGCAGCACGGTGGGTGCCGAGTCCGGACCTCTCCGTTCCATGGGCTCGTTTGTCTCCTGACTCTCATGGCGCGGCGGCTCTTTACCGCGCTGTTGTCGTACCGGGCCTCGCCGCACCGGGCGAGCGCCCGCTACG
>JBFLYF010000373.1:0-2925 GCA_040756795.1 Pseudomonadota bacterium | reverse complement strand
GCCGCGCATGCCCGGGCGGCACCTGGCGGTCGACTTCTTCGTCGCTGAAGTAGCGCTTGCCGTTCAGCGTCTCGAAGTCGCGATGGCTCCGCAGGATGAACTCATGCGGTCCGGTGGTGAGATCGCAATCGGTGAGGAAGAGGAAACCCTTGAGCAGATGGAATGGCGTGTTCAGGTCGCGGTGCCAGTAATGGTTCATGGTCAGGAACGGCGCCGGGAAGTTACGCCGCACGTACGCTTCGGAGAGCTTCGGCACCATCCCCATGTAATGGCCGACGATGGCGAGCATGCGCGGGTCGAGCCACACCTCGCGGTAGGCCGCAGAGCGTTCGAGCATGTAGGCGGTCAGCGTGGAAGGCCGAAAATCCGACACGACCTGCTCGTAGCTCCGCGCCTCCTCACGCGAGAACGTGACCCCGCGCGCCGCCAGCACCCCATTGCTGCCGTACATCTGGCTCTCGATCAAATCAGCGTGCCTTACGCGGTCCACCCGCGTCTGCGCGAGGCACGGTGTCTCGAACGCGAGCGCGTGCAGCGCTTCCTCGAACTCGCGCCGCAGGACCGCGAGCTTTTGCGGCGGCACGAAGCCCTCGATCAAAACGCTGCCGATGTCACGCAGCGCCTCGACCAACGCCCGCTGCGGCGGCTCCAGCGCCGGGAGCAGGCGCAGATTGCGATAGCTTTCGAGGTACAGGACACGGCTGCGCAGCCGGTCCACAAGACCCGGTGCACGTAGCCGAAATGCCGGATTGCCGAGTGGTACCATCGCCGCGGATATCGCTTCAACGCGGCGCGGTTGCGCCGCGGGCGCATTCTCGCACAACCTCGCATGAGGCGCCCCGACACGGGTCTCCGGTGAACGGCATTATTTACGGCAGCCAGGCGATGGAGTTTCTCGCCGCGACGGCGGACGCAGACGAGCGCTCAGCTTCGTCCCATTGGCGCGAGATGCATCGCGGTTTCCGCTACCGGGACGGGCGCTTCGAGGGGTTGCGCGGCTTCGGCGGCTACCGCCCGCGGCCGGGTGTGCTCAGGCGCGCAGCACACCGGGTCCTGCAGCGACCGTTCCGGGCGCTCGGGCATCGCCTCTCGCGATTCGAGGATGCGGACCGCGCGGCCGCACAGATCACGGAACGCCAGGAGCGGCTTTACGACTTGGATGCCCTGCGCCAAGCCCTCACGGCGGCGTTGCTCCTCGAACGTATTCCCGGCAGGCTCGCGCCTGGCGCAGTTGTTGCCGTGATTGGCGACGGCTTCGGCATGCTGAGTGCGCTGCTCCTATCGCTTGCGCCCGGCGTTCGGGTCGTCGCGATCAACCTGGCTATGACGCTGCTCGTCGATCTCGCGTTCCTGCTGCGTGGGCTGCCCGAACTGAAGCTCGCGCTCGCGACGGACGCCGCTGGGGTCGACGCAGCGCTCGGCGATGGCAAGCTGCGACTCGTCGCGCTGCGCGCGGAGGACGCGGAGCTCCTCGGCCGCTGCCCGATCGATCTCGCGGCCAACGTGGTGTCGATGCAGGAGATGGATCCTCCGGTCATCGCGCAGTACTTCGATGCGCTTCGCGCCGTCGGCTCCACGCCGGTCGCCTTCTACTGCTGCAATCGCCTGGAGAAGGCGCTTCCCGACGGCACGGTGGTCCGTTTCCGCGAGTACCCCTGGTCGGCGCGAGACGACGTACTCCTCGACGAGCCCTGTCCTTGGAGCGAGGAGTTCTACACGTGGTGGCCACCGTTCTACCGCCCTTACGACGGCCCGATATGGCACCGCCTCGCGCTGCTTGCGAAGGCGTAGTCCTTGCCGCCGGCGACGACGGCGCACGCGCGGCACTCGCGCCGCTGGAGCCGGCCGGGGCGCGCTTCGGGGCATCGCTCGAGAGCGCGCGTGCCTTGGTCGCCGGCACCTCGCAGAGCGCCGCCGGCTTCCGAATGGAGGTGCAGGCGCGGCGCGAGGCGGCGCGGCGCGTCATGCCGGTCGTGTGCATCGAGGATTTTCCGGGCAACTATCGCGACGTGGAGGGTGCGCCGACGCGCCTGCTCGTCGTGGAAGGAAAGTTCTGCTCGGCGCTGTACCGCGAGCGGCTGGGCGCCAAGGCGCCGCCGATGGCGGTGCTGCCCCCCGCGCGCTACGACGCACTGCGCACGCGCGCGCGCAACCCGGGGTCCGCCGGTCCGCCCTGGCGCGTGCTCTGGGCGGGACAGCCGGAGACCGACGCTTGCCTTGCGACGCTGCGCGGCATCGCCCCGTTTCTCAGGTCATCCGAGGTCGAGCTGCTGTTCCGCGCGCACCCGCGCGACGCCGGCCATCCCCGTGCCTATGAAGAGCTCAGCTTGCGATTCACCGACGTCACCGCACTGCCTCTCGAAGACCTCTATCGCGCGCCGCTCGACCTTGTGGTGACGCAATTTTCCTCGATTGCCGTGGAAGCGGGATTCCTCGGCGTGCCTTCGGTGCACGTGCTTTTTCCCGAGGCCGGCGCCAAGCTGCTCGAGGCCCAAAAGGGCTATCGACTGCCGATGGCGTGCGAGTTCGGCGCCGCGTTCCATGTCGGCAGCCCGCAAAGCCTCGACGTTCTCGAGCAGGCGCTGCACGATACCCCCGCAAGGCGGGCGGTCATTTCGCGATTTCGCGAGCTGTACCGCGCGGATACGCCGCAGGCGGCGAAGCTGGCGCGCCACCTTGCCGGTATAATCGCCTGACATGAGTTCCGTGGTCATCCCCATCGTACCGGCGGAGCGTTACGCGCAGGAGCGCCTGCTCGCGGACCGCAGCGTCGCCGATATCGGCGAGAAAGCCCTCGATCTGCTCGCGCGCATCCCGATCGATGCGCCGATCACGCGGCTTCTGCATCCCGAGGTGCGCTACGAGGTGACCGACCATTGCAATGCCACATGCATCATGTGCCCGCGCGACAAGCACGTGGATGCG
>JBFLYF010000372.1:0-2926 GCA_040756795.1 Pseudomonadota bacterium | reverse complement strand
CTCGCCGCCGTCTTCTTCGCCGGCGCCGCCTCGGTCTTCACCGTGCGCTCCACGCCGAGCGCGCGCTCCTGCTGCACCGTGCGCACGCGCGCGATGTCCTTGCGCAGGTGGCGCAGGCGCAGCGGGTCCTCGAGCGGCTGCGTGCCGCTCTTGAAGCGCAGGTTGAAGCGCTCGCGCTCCAGCTCGGCCAGGCGCTGGGCCAGGTCGGCCTCGCTCAACCCGCGGATGTCGTCAGCCTGCATCGGTGTGCGCCTCCTCGCGAACCACGAACTTGCTCTTCACGCTGAGCTTCGCGGCGGCGAGCGCCATCGCCGACTCGGCGACCTCGCGCGACACGCCCTCGAGCTCGAACATCATGCGACCCGGCTTCACGACCGCGACCCACCCCTCGGGCGAGCCCTTGCCCTTCCCCATGCGGGTCTCGGCCGGCTTCTTCGTGATCGGCTTGTCGGGGAAGATCCGGATCCAGACCTTGCCGCCGCGCTTGATGTGACGGGTCAGGGCGACACGCGCCGCCTCGATCTGGCGGTTCGAGACCCAGCCCGGCTCCATCGCCTGCAGACCGAAGGTGCCGAACGACACCTCGCTGCCGCGGTGGGCGATCCCGGTCATCCGCCCCTTGAACATCTTGCGGAACTTGATCCGCTTCGGACTCAGCATCGCGGCCTCCTCACGCCCCGGTCGAGTAGGTCTTGCCGCGACGATCCTCGACCACCTCGCCCTTGAAGATCCACACCTTGACGCCGATGGTGCCGTAGGTGGTCTTCGCCGTCGAGGTCGCGTAGTCGATGTCCGCCCGCAGCGTGTGCAGGGGCACGCGGCCCTCGTGGTAGCCCTCGACGCGCGCGATCTCCGCGCCGCCGAGCCGGCCGCCACACTTGATCTTGATGCCCTGCGCGCCGCCGCGCATCGCGCCCTGCACCGCGCGCTTCATCGCGCGGCGGAAGCTCACGCGCTGCGCGAGCTGGTTCGCGATGCCGTCGGCGACGAGCTGCGCCTCGACCTCGGGGCGCTTGATCTCCTCGACGTTGATGCCGACCTCCTTCCCGGTCAGCTGCGCCAGCTCGTCGCGGAGCTTGTCCACCTCGGCGCCCTTCTTCCCGATCACGACGCCCGGGCGGCCCGTGTGGACCGTCACGACCACCTTCCCCGGCTTCCGCTCCACGCGGATGTCGGCGATGGCGGCGTGCCCGAGGCGCGCCTTCAGGTACTTGCGCAGGAGGGCGTCCTCCTTGATCAGCTGCGGCATGTCGCGGTTCGCGTACCACTGCGACCGCCACGTCTTGGAGATCCCAAGGCGGAAGCCGATCGGATGCGTCTTCTGTCCCATTTATCGAGCCCCCCGCTCGGCGACCACGATCTCGACGTGGCTGGTCCGCTTCTGGATCGGCGTCGCACGGCCCATCGCGGCCGGCATGAACCGCTTGAGCTTCGGCCCCTCGTTGATCACCGCGTGCTTGACGTAGAGCTGGTCCACGTCGATGCCGGTGTCCGCGAGCCGCGCCGCGTGCTCCGCGTTCGCGACCGCCGAGGCGAGCGTCTTCTCGATCTGCTTCGCCGCGTGCTTCTTGGAGAACTTCAGCAGCGCGAGCGCCTCGTTGACGCTCTTGCCGCGGATCTGGTCGATCACCAGGCGCATCTTGTACGGCGACTGCCGCGTGGTGCGCTGGATCGCGCGCGCTTCGGCCATGGCCATTACCTCTTCGCCTTCTTGTCGGCGGCCTTGGCGCCCGCGTGCCCGCGGAACAGCCGCGTCGGCGCGAACTCGCCGAGCTTGTGGCCGACCATGTTCTCGGTCACGTAGACCGGGATGAACTTGTTGCCGTTGTGCACGGCGAACGTGTGCCCCACGAACTCGGGCAGCACGGTGCTCGCCCGGGACCACGTCTTCACGACGCGCTTCTCGTTCCTGCCGTTCATGCCGCGGACCTTGTCGAGCAGGCTGTCCTGCACGAACGGTCCCTTCTTGACGCTTCTCGCCATGGTATCGGTCCCGGGTTACTGCGTGGCCTTGCCGCGCTTCCGGCCGCGCACGATCAGGCGCTGCGAGGCCTTCTTCTTGTTGCGCGTCTTCACGCCCTCCTTCTTGCCCCACGGGCTGACGACGTTGCGTCCGCCGCGCGTGCGCCCGCCGAGCGGGTGATCCACGGGGTTCATCACCTCGCCGCGGACCTTCGGGCGCTTGCCGAGCCAGCGGCTCTTGCCCGCCTTGCCGTGCGAGATCAGCTCGTGCTCCGCGTTGCCGACCTCGCCGATCGTCCCCATGCAGTTGCCGTGGACCATCCGCATCTCGGTCGACGCCATCCGCAGCGTCACGTACTCGCCCTCCTTCGCCACCACCTGGACGCTCGTCCCGGCCGAGCGCGCCATCTGGCCGCCCTTGCCGATCTTGAGCTCCACGTTGTGCACGCTCGTGCCGAGCGGCACCTCGCGCAGCGGCATCGCGTTCCCCGTGCGCACGTCCGAGCCCGGCCCCGACACCACCGTGTCGCCGACCTTCAGCCCCTTCGGGTGCAGGATGTAGCGCTTCTCGCCGTCCTCGAACTGCACGAGCGCGATGCGCGCCGAGCGGTTCGGATCGTACTCGATCTCGCGGACCACGGCGGGGATGCCGAACTTGTTCCGCTTGAAGTCGATGATGCGGTACTTCCGCTTGTGGCCCCCACCGATGCGGCGCATCGAGATGTGGCCGTGGTTGTCACGGCCGCCGCTCTTCGTGAGGGGCTCGGTCAGCGACTTCTCGGGCGTCCGGCGCGTGATCTCCGAGAAGTCGGAGACGCTGCGGAAGCGCGAGCTCTTGGTGACCGGCTTGAACTGTCGAATGCCCATGATTTAGCCCTCGAACCCCTCGAAGATCTCCTCGATGCGGTCGCCCTCGCGGAGCTTGACCGTCGCCTTCTTCCAGTCGGCGCGGCGGCCCGTCGCG
>JBFLYF010000371.1:0-2940 GCA_040756795.1 Pseudomonadota bacterium | reverse complement strand
GGGAGGTCCGTGCGCAGGTCGGCCCACAGGCCGAGCGCGAGGGCGAGGACGACGAAAAGCGCGCGCCGCGCGGGCAACTCAGGAATCGAATTCACGCAGCACCCTTCCGGGCAGGCGCCTGAGGGCGCGCATGCCGTTCTCGTCCGCGATGCGCACGCCGTTCACCCACACGCCGCGCACGCCCGCCGCGGGCGTGACCAGCCGCGCGCCGCCCGCGGGCAGGTCGCGCACGCGCGTCTTCGGGCCACGGTTCACCGTGGCGGGGTCGAACAGCAGGAGATCGGCGAAGTTTCCCTCCTTCAGGCTTCCTCGCAGCGGAATTCCGAACACCGTGGCCGGGTGCGAAGTCAGCTTTTGCACGGCTTCCTCGAGCTTCAGCACCCCCAGCTCGCGCACCCAGTGGCCGAGCAGGTGCAGGCCGAAGCCGGCGTCGTTGAAAAGCGTCAGATGCGCGCCCGCGTCCGAGAGCGAGACCAGGCTTGCCGGGTGGCGCAGCATGCGACCAACTGCCTGCTCGTCGGAGTTGAGCAGCAGGGCGCTGAACTCGGTGTCGAGGTTCTCCTGCAGGGCGAGGTCCAGCATCGTGTCGAGCGGATCCTTGCCGGCCTCGCGGGCGATGTCTTCGATCGTGCGCAGCCCGGCATAAACCTTGTCCCACTCGCCGTTGAAGAGGCGCACGCCCGCAGCAGGGTCGGCAATTTCGTTTCGGATCCTATTGCGGAAGCTCTTATCCCTTAACAGCTCCTTGTACGCCTCGTCCTGCAGCGACAGAGCGGGCTTCCAGGCCTTGAGGCCCTCGAAGACATAGGGCGAGTGCAGCGTGAAATCCATCGTCAGCGGGCAGCACGACACCGCGCCGAGCATGCGCAGGCCGCGCGCATTGGCCGCCGCGATCGCGTCCAGCTCGTCGAAGGTCGCGCGCGGGTTGACGTTGTTGTGCAGAAGCGCCGCGACGATCACCGGCCGACCCGAGGCTGCCGCGATCTGCTCGAGGAACGGGATCGAGGTGCCGCTGCCCTTGGTGAGCATGAAGACGCCGTGACCCGCCTCGGCGAGGCAGCCGGCGAGCGCGCGCAGCTCGGCCTGGTCGGCAAGGCGCGAGGGCATCGGGATGCCGCCGTGGCCGTTGTGGTTGGCTGAAGTGCTGGTTGCAAAGCCGACCGCTCCGGCGCGCACGCCGCCGAGCACGATGTCCTTCATCCTTGCGATTTCGGCCGCGGTCGCGGCGCGCTTCGGCGCGTCCTCTCCCATGACGTACGTCCTCACCGAGGAATGCCCAACGAAGCCCGCGACGTTCAGCGCCACGCCCTGGCGCTCGAGCATCTCGAAGAACTCGGGCACGGTCTCGAACTCCCAGCGCGTGCCCGCGCGCAGCACTTCCAGCGACATGCCCTCGACCTGCGTGAGGTTGCGCATCACCAGCTCGCGGTCGGCGGGGCGGCAGGGCGCGATGGTGAAGCCGCAGTTGCCGATGATCGCGGTGGTGACGCCGAGCGCGGGCGAGGGCGAGGCGAGCGGGTCCCAGGTGAGCTGCGCGTCGTAGTGCGTGTGGTTGTCGATGATCCCCGGCATCAGCGCGAGGCCGCCGGCATCGAGGGTTTCGCCGTAGCTCTGGGTTGCTTTTCCTGCCTCAAGAATCTTTCCCCCGGAGATGCCGAGATCCCCGTAGAAAGGCTTCGACCCCAGGCCGTCCAGGAGGAGCGCGTTTCGAATGACCAGGTCGTGCATCCGCCTATACTACCGGCGCCATGGAAATCTTCGAGCTGAAGGGCAAAACGGCGGCCGTCACGGGGGCGGCCAAGGGCATCGGCAAGGCCACCGCGGACCTGCTGGAGAAGGCGGGAGCCAAAGTGTTTCGCCTCGACCTGGACTCTGGAATCCGGGTTGATGTTTCCGACGAAAAACAAGTCGAAGCTGCGTTCGAGCAGACCGGTCCCGTGGACATCCTGGTCAACAACGCGGGGATCGCGGTGCGCAAGGGCTCCTTCGACATCACGCGCGAGGAGTGGGATCGCGTGATCGGCGTCAACCTGACGGGCCTGTTCCTCTGCGCGCGCGCGGCTGCGCGCGGCATGAAGGAGCGCGGCGGCGGCGCGATCGTCAACCTTGCCTCGATCATGGGCTTCTCGGGCGGGCTGTACCCGAATCCCGCCTACCAGGCCTCGAAGGGCGCGGTGGTGAACCTGACGCGCGCGCTCGCGATCGAGCTCGCCGGCCGCAACATCCGCGTCAACGCGGTGGCGCCCACCTGGGTGCGCACCGACCTGACGACGCCGATCTTCGAGAACCCCGACGCGCTGAAGCGGGTCATGCGCAACACGCCTCTCGGGCGCCTGCCCGAGACCGATGACATCGCCGCCGCGATCCTTTTCCTCGCCAGCCCCGCGGCGCGCTGCATCACCGGGGCTATCTTGCCTGTGGACTCGGGTTACCTCGCTCGTTGAGCTAGTATCCCGCGGAGAAATCGACCGTATTGAGCGGCGGCTCGCCGCGGCGGATGCGCTCGATGTTCTCGGCGATCTTGCCGACCGAGGTCCGCGGCTCGGTGAGCGCGGCGATGTGCGGGGTGAGGGTGATGCCCGGGTGCGTCCAGAGCGGGCTCCCGGGCGGCAGCGGCTCGGTCTCGAAGACGTCGAGGTAGGCGTGCGCGAGGTGGCCCGAGTCGAGCGCCGCGATCAGGTCCGCCTCGACGAGGTGCGCGCCGCGCGCGAAATTGATGACGCAGCCGTGCTTCCTGATTTTCTCAAAGCCGTTCTTGTTCAGTATTCCTTTGGTCTGGGGAGTGAGGGGCAGGAGACAGACCGCCGCGTCGCTCCGCGTCAGCACGTCTTCGAGATCGGTAGAGCAGTAAACCCCGGTCAACCGCTTCGGCCTTCGGCTCCAGCCCGCGACGTTGAATCCCAGTGCAAGTAACTTCGAGGCAACCGTGCTGCCCAGCTC